>NZ_JAKRMO010000043.1:0-38696 GCF_022346485.1 Brachybacterium sp. ACRRE
GGGCGCCGGGGACCGTGCCGGGGGCTGCGTGGCTGCCGGGGGCGGTGTCGGGCGCGGTGGTGCCGGAGGCGGAGGTGGCGGAGCCGGAGGTCATGGTCGGAATCCTTCCATCGAGGACGAGGAACGTGCGGTGGGACGAAGAACGAGGCCGCGAGCCGCCCCGCACCCCGACACCCGGGGTCGATCGCGGGTCCGGCCGTGAGAAGTACGAAGTGGTTGCCATGGAGGCTCTTGGCAACCGTTTCGTACTTCTCACGGCCCGACGACCGAGGGGGTGCGTGCGGTGCGTGGGATGTGTGGGGCGTCTGGGTGCCGGGGCGGTCGGCGCCTGGGCTGTCGGCTGCGGGGTCGGTCAGGTGCGGGCGGAGGCGGCGGGGGCGTCGGCGATGTCGTCCATCTGCTCGAGCTCGAGGTTCTTGGTCTCGGGCACGAGCTTGAGGACGAAGAGGATCGAGGCGAGCGCGATGATCGCGTAGACCGCGTACGTGGTCCCGATCGACCAGGCCGCGAGCACTGGGAAGGTAAGGGTGACCGCGAAGTTCGAGGCCCACTCGACGCCGCCCGCGACGGAAGTCGCTGCGCCGCGCATGCGGTTGGGGAACATCTCGCCGATGAGCACCCACATGATCGGGCCCCAGGTCCCCGCGTAGGCGCCGACGTACAGGCACAGCGCGACCAGCGCCAGAATGCCGAGCAGCGGGGAGGAGGCGAGATCGGGGGCGGTGCCGCCGCCGTCCTGCGCGACCTGCGGCGCGGTGAGCATGATGACGGCGGTGACCACGAGCGCGGCGAACATCGAGATCGACCCCCACAGCAGCAGGGGTCGCCTGCCCACCCGGTCCACGAGCAGCATGCCCAGGATGATCGCGACGACCTTCACGGCGGTGAGCACGAGGGTCTACTTCAGGGCGTCCTGCTCGCCGAAGCCGATGGTCGCGAAGATCGTGGTGGCGTAGTAGAAGATCGCGTTGATGCCGACCAGCTGCTGCAGCGCCGCCAGACCGATGCCCACCCAGACGATGCGCTGCAGGCGGGACGTGCCGGGGACGAGCAGGGCGCGGAAGCCGCTGCCCCGTCGGCCGGAGCCGTGGCCGGACCCGTGGTCGGTGAGGGAGCGGGTGATCTCCTCGGCGCGCTGGTCCACGCCCTCCTCGCCGACGGTGCGGGCGAGCACGGCGCGGGCCTGGTCGGTGCGGCCGTGGGCGATGAGGAAGCGGGGCGACTCGGGGATGAGCAGCGAGGCGACCAGGTAGATCACGCCGCCGAGGGCGACCGAGAGGAACGCCCACTGCCAGACCTCCAGATGGAGGCCGAGCAGGCCCAGCTGGGAGGTCGACAGCGGCGCGTCGCCCTGCGGGGCGGGGGCGGCGGCGAGCATCGCATCGCCCAGCAGCCCGCACACGAACAGGCCGATGATCAGCATGAACTGGCGCAGGGAGACGAGCATGCCGCGCATGGAGGCGGGCGAGGTCTCCGAGACGTAGGCAGGGGCGATGGTCATCGCGGCGCCCATCGCCATGCCGGAGAAGATCCGCCAGAACAGGAACATCGCCATCGAGTCGCCCACGAAGGCGGTGCCCACGGAGGAGACGATGAACAGGATGGCGGCGACGATCATGATCGCCCGTCGGCCGATGCGATCCGAGAGCCGTCCGGCGAGGAACGCGCCGAGCACCGCGGTGAGCACGCCGAAGGCGACGGCGAAGCCCAGCATCCCGGTGCTCGCGCCGGTGTGGAAGGCGAGCGCGTTCTTGATGACGTTCAGGGACATCGCGTCCCAGCCGAACATCAAGCCGGAGATCGAGGCGGCCAGCGCGGCACCGAGCGCGCGGCGCCGCGCGGCGGGCGGGACGACGGGCGTCGCCTCGGGGGCGGGGACGTCCGGGCCTGGCCCGGCGGTCGTGGAGGGGTCGGGGTGTGTCATGCGATCAGGTCCTTTCCTGGTCGGCGGGGGCGGTACGTGCTGCGGCGGGACGCGGTCCGTTGGGCACAGCGGGGTGCGAAGCGGGGTGTGAAGCGGAGTGTGTAGCGGAGTGCTAGGCGGGGATTCGGACGGACGCGACGACGTGCGCTGCGCCGACGCCCCGGTCGCGGCGGAGGTTCAGGTGCGGGGGTGGAGGACGACGAGGGCGGCGCCGGTGGCGCCTGCGAAGGCGTCGAGCCGTCCGCGCTCGAGCGGGATCAGGGGGAACCGCTCCCCCACGCCCTCGGCGACGAGCGGGCGGATCGTCTCGAGGAGGCGGTCGTCGGCGTCGAAGAGGTCGCCGGTGAGGATGACTTCGTCGGGGTCGACGATGGTGGTGGCGAGCACGAGCGCCCGAGCGGTCGCGCGGGCGACTCGATCCAGCACCCCGCGCAGCTGCGGGGCGTCCTCCGCGAGCGCGTCGCGCAGCGCGGACGGCGAGCGCAGCACCACGCCGTGGCTGCGCAGAGCGGCGAGCACCGCCGGCGTCGAGGCGACGGTCTCGAGGCATCCGGAGCGTCCGCAGCGGCAGGCCATGCCGGGGATCTCGACGGGCAGATGGCCGATCTCGCCGGCCATGCCGTCGGCCCCCAGGTCGAGCGCGCCGTCGCGCACCACGGCACCGCCGACGCCCTGGTAGCAGCGCACGTGCAGAGTGATGCGGTGGCCGTCGCCCGCGGCGAGGTGCTCGGCGAAGGCGGCGCAGCGGGTCGTGTTGTCGACGTGGACGGGCACGCCGTAGCGCGCCTCCAGGGCCTCGACGAGCCCGTGCCAGGGCGCACGCTCGGGACGCGTGAGCGCGGCGGGGCCCGAGATCCCGAGGCCGACGCCGCGCAGCGCGGTCCGGCGGGTGGACCTCCCCGGCTCCACCGGCCCCGCGGGTTCCCCGGAGCCGTCCGCGCCGCCTGCGCCGTCCGCGGCTTCCAGGCCGTCCGCGCCGCCCGCGGCTTCCGGGCCGTCCGCGTCGTCCGCGGCGTCTGCGCCATCTGCGCCTTTCGCGGCGTCGAGCTCCGCGAGCATGCGCAGTACGAGCTGCTGGCGACGGGCGGCGCCGAGGCTCTCGTCGTGGGTCTGCTCCCGGCTCGCGAGGACTTCACCTAGGGTGTTCAGGTGGACGATGCGGACCGCGCCGTGGGCGAGGTCGATGCCGATCGCCCGCACGGCGGTCCGGTCGATCGCGACGCGCTCGGTGGGGCGTCCGCGGCCGGGCTGCTCGTCGTGGCCGACAACCTCGACGGCACCCTCCTCGACCAGGCGGGTGAGCACGGCGGAGACGGTCGAGCGGCTCAGGCCCGTCGACTCCGCGATGAGCGCGCGGGTGAGCGTCCCGCCGCCGCGGAAGGCGTCGATGACTTCGGCCTCGCGCGGATGGGCGGGAGTCGGCAGCGACCCCGTCGTGGACATGCCCCCACGCTAGGGGCGGCGAATTCCTCCATCTCGCCGGTGCAGAATCACCGACGAGATGGGACGCAGGTCACATCACACCGAGAGGTGAGTTGTTGTCGTCAAAGCCCCCTTTTAACGACGACAACTCACCTCTCGACGTCGGGATACGACGACAACTCACCTCTCGATGCTCGAGCGATGCTCGATGCGGCGGGGCGCCGTGTTCAGCGATCGGTGGCCGCGACCAGCCTGTCCTCACGCACACCGGGACCGTCGGCCGGAAGATGGCCCCCGTCTGCCGCGAGATGGCGCTCGTCGGCCGCGAGATGGCCCCGGTCTGCCGCGAGCTGGCGCTCGTCGGCCGGGAGATGGCGTCGGGAGGAGACGATGATCCCGATCCAGCACACCGCACCCAGGGCCACGATGACGGCGAGCACGACCTGCACGTCGACGAGGTGGGCGACGGCGGCGATCACCGCGGGGGCGAGGAAGCCCGCGTACGCGGCGGCGTAGAAGACGCCCGTGAGCCCGGCGAGATCGCGCGAGCCGGCGATGCGCTGCACCTCGAGCAGGGAGGAGACCAGCGCGACGCCCATGCCCACGCCGATCACGACGTTCGCGCCCAGGCCGATCGCCACCGACTGCGTGCGGATCGCGAGGGCGACGGCGACGATGCCCAGCAGCATGATCCCCACGGCCGCGACGAGGCCGCGGGCGGACTCGAGCGAGTGCACCCTCTGGGCGAGCGGCTGGATCGCGCTGGAGACGCCGAGCGCGATCACCGTGGCGGCGGTCGCGCACACCAGGCCCCAGCTGCCGGTCGCGCCGGCCAGCTGCGTGGGCAGGTAGCCGTAGCCGATCGCGGCGGAGCCGAAGATCCACGGCGCCCCCAGCAGCACGACGCGCGTGAACCGGCGGTGCCCGGCGCTCGGCACGCCGAGCTGGCGCCACCAGGGCCCGGGGAGACCGCCGGGGACGCGGCCCTCGGGCAGGCGCGCGACGATCACCAGGAACGGGACGGTCAGCGCGAGGTGCACGAGGAAGGGCAGCACCTCGGGCAGCGGACCCCACTGGGCGACGAGCCCGGCCAGCAGCGCTCCGGCCGCCGAGCCCGTGGTGAAGGCGAGGGATGCGCGGCGCGCACCGGAGTCCTCGGCGGCGCCGGGGTCGAAGCGCCCCTGGGACAGCTCCTTGATCCAGGCGTTGCCCACGGCCATCGCGATGCCCACGGAGATGCCGGAGAACAGCCGGCCCAGCGCCAGGAAGAGCGCCCCTGTGGGCCCGAGGGCGAGCAGGACGCTCCCGATCAGCGCGGCGAGCACGCCGACGAGCATGAGCGGACGCCTGCCGTGCCGGTCGGAGAGGGATCCGGCGAGCAGCAGGGCGGGGGCGAGCCCGAGCACGTAGACGCCCAGGAAGATGTTCACCAGAAGCGAGGAGAGGTGCTCCCGGTCCTCGTACATGAGCAGCAGCGGGCTGAACTGGTTGCCCGCCCAGGAGCACACGAACACGGCGCCCCAGGCGGCGATCCAGGGCTTCACCCCGCCGAGACCTGTGCGGCGGCCCGGAGCCGCCGGTTCCTCCGCGGCCGACGGGACGGCGAGGGCCGTCGTCGTCTCTGTCCCGATCTCGGCCTCCGTCTCTGTCCCGATCTCGGCCTCCGTCGCTGTCTCCGTCTCCGCCCCCGTCTCCGTGACGCTCACAGCGCGCCTCGATGCGAGGCGACGTGCTCGTGCAGGGTGCGGGCATAGGCGGCGGGATCGCCCTCGGCGAGCGCGCGGGCGAGCTCCCGGTGGTGCTCGAGGGAGGCGTGCAGCTGCTCGGGGCGCACGCGCATGAGCTGGTGGCGCAGGCGCTGCTGGCGGTCGCGCAGGGTCGCGGTGAACATGACGGCGACGGCGTTGCCCGAGCCCTCGATGACGGCGGAGTGGAAGCGCGAGTCGGCGTCGATGAAGGCCGGGACGTCCTCGGCCTCGATCGCCCGTGACTGCTCCTCCAGCAGGCCCTCGAGCGCGGACGCGAGGTCCTCCGCCGCGCCGTCGGCGATGACGCGGGCCGCCGCGGCGGACTCGATGGCCTCGCGCATCTCGAGCACGTCGCGGGCCTCGTGCGGGGACATGGGACGCACCACGGCGCCGCGTCGGTGCTCGAGGCTCAGCAGGCCCTCGGCGGCCAGGCGCAGGAACGCCTCGTGCATGGGGGTGCGGGAGAGGTCGAGCTCGCGGCGCAGCGCGTTCTCGCTGATGCTCTCCCCGCCGGCCAGCTCGCCGCGGATGATGGCGCTCTTGACGTGCTCGTATGCGCGCTCGGCCGCAGCCCGTGCGGGCGATGCGCTCTCGTCGTTCTCGAAGTTCACGACTCCAGCCTAGAGGCTTGCATGCAAGCTTGCACGCAAGCCCACCGGGTTGCGTGAGCGAGGGAACGCACGGGCGGCCCGACGCGCGTAGCGTGGCTCACATGACGAGCGATCCGCGGACCGCCGGAGCCTCGCGCTCCGCCTCCGCTTCCCCTGTTCCCACTTCTTCGTCCGACGCACCGCCGACCTCCGCGTCCGCCCCCTCCGACGACGTCCTCGAGGTCGACGTGATCGTCCTCGGCGGCGGACCCGTCGGCGAGAACGTCGCCCAGTACGCGATCGAGGGCACGGGGCTCACCGCGGCGATCGTCGAGGGCGAGCGCATGGGCGGGGAGTGCTCCTACTGGGCATGCATGCCCTCGAAGGCGCTGCTGCGCCCGCTCGACGTGCGCGCCGCGGCCGCGCACCTGCCGGGCATCACCACCCCGGAGATCGACGTCGAGGAGCTGCTCGCGCGGCGCGACGACTGGGTCTCCCACTACGACGACACCGGCCAGGTGCAGTGGGCCGAGGGCGCGGGCCTCACCGTGGTGCGCGGCCACGGGACGCTCAGCGGTGAGCACGAGGTGACCGTGCGACCGGCCGACGGGGCGGGCGCCGACGGGGCGGGCGCCGACGGGGCGACTGCCGGCGACGTAGCGCCTCAGGTGCTGCGCGCCCGCCGGGCGGTCGTGCTCGCGACCGGCAGCGAGCCGGTGATCCCCGCGCCCTACCGTGAGCTCGCGCCGTGGACCTCGCGCGATGCGACCGGGGTGAAGGAGGTGCCGTGGCGCCTGCTGATCGTCGGCGGCGGCGTGGTCGCCTGCGAGGCGGCGACGTGGATGCGTGCGCTGGGCAGCGAGGTCACGATGCTGGTGCGCGGCGAGCGCCTGCTGCCGTCGGCCGAGCCCGAGGCCTCCGAGCACGTGCGCACGGGTCTCGAGGAGATCGGGGTCCGCGTCATCACCGGCGCCTCGGCCCAGCACGCCACGCGGGACGTCGTCTCGCAGGACGCCGCCGAGGAGAGCGGGATCGGTCGCGTGCACGGCGGCGAGGTGCGGGTGCACGTCGCGGGCACGGCGGGAACCGGCACGGCGGGAACCGGCACGGCGGGAGCCGGTGCGCAGGACGGTGGGGCCAGGGGCGGTAACGGCGGCGAGGAAGATGGGGACTTCACGGCCGACGAGATCCTCGTGGCGACCGGCCGTCGGCCCCGACTGCAGGACGTGGGGCTCGAGACCGTCGGCCTCTCCCCCGACGATGTCACGGGCGGGGCTCTCCCCGACTGGCTGCGGGCCGTCGGGGATGCGAGCGGCGAGGCGCCGCTCACCCATTGGGGCAAGTACCGGGCGCGCGTGATCGGCGAGGACATCCGGGACGCCGCCCTCGCGGACGTCGAGCCCACGCCTCCTCCCGAGCCGGTCGCGCAGGGCCGGGCGGTCCCGCAGGTCGTGTTCACGGATCCGCAGGTGGCGAGCGTCGGGCTCACCGAGAGCGCGGCGCGGGATGCGGGCTTCGACGTGGTCGTCGCCCAGGTGCCCTTCGAGGGGTCGGCCGGCAGCGCACTGCTGCGCGACGACGCCTCCGGGGTCGCGAAGATCGTCGTGGACGCGGTGACCCGCCGGCTGCTCGGGGCGACCTTCGCGGGCCCGGACGCCGCGGAGATCGTGCACGCGGCGACCGTCGCGATCGTCGGCGAGATCCCGGTCGACGTGCTGCGCCACGCGGTGCCGAGCTACCCGACGGCCTCCGAGCTGTGGCTGCGTCTGCTCGAGGAACTGCCGCGCGAGTACCGGCACGCGGCGCCGCAGGGGCGGCGAGAGTAGCGGGGCCGCGGCGCTGGGCGCGGCGCGCGCTCAGCGCTCAGCGCTCAGCGCTCACCCCATGATCGTCAGGAACACCCCGACGCCGAGGAATCCGAGGCCGCTCACGATGGCGAGGATGCCGATGGCCTCCATCGGCACGAAGAACAGCGAGTGCGGTCCGTGGCGGCCGATGACTGCTCGGCCGCGGGTGATCTCCGCGTCGATCATGGCATCGGCCTCTTCACGACTGCGGGGCATGACGCCATCGATCGCGAAGGCGCCGGCCTGGGCGGCCGCCTGCATCTTGGGCTCGGCCTCGAGGGCCCACGCGGTCGCTCGGCTGCGCGGAGCCGTGATGTTCACGTACCAGCCGTGCAGCGTGGTGATCGCGCCGCCGAGCAGCAGCGCGACGCCCGCCATCAGCGGCATCGCCCCCTCGAAGCGCAGCACGCCCGCGCCGAGGCCTCCCACCAGCAGTCCGATCAGCGCCCCGATGTACAGGACCGCGAGGATTCCCCAGCCGCGCCAGATGATCACGTCTTCCCGTCCCCCTCGTCGCGAGGTGACCCGGCCCTGCGCCTCGGTCGGTGAGGCCTCGCGACGTGACGACCCTAGCCAGGACCGGCGATCCCCACCAGGGCACACCCGGCACTGTGGACGAGTCGGCTGTCATCGGGAGGAATCGCCGTCGCGACGCGATGGAGCGCCCTCCCTCTCTGACCTCCGGTGACCCCGCCGCGGCACTCCTCAGTACCCGACGCGGCCGTCGATCGCCTCGCGCACGAGGTCGAGATGCCCCAGGTGCCGCGCGTACTCCTCGATGAGGTGGGTGAGGATCCAGCGCAGGTTCACGCGCTCCCCGCGGCGCAGTCCGCGCACCGGGCCGTCGAGGTCCGTCCAGCTCGCCGCGGCGGCGCGCGTGGTCTCGATCTCGCGGCGGTAGCGCTCCACGTCGGCGAGCGCGGTGGCGGGGTCGATGTCGTCGAAGTCGCCGTCGGGGCTGGTCTGCGTGCAGTAGTAGTCGGGGAGCTCCTCGTCGAGCGTGACCTCGCGCAGCCAGTACGCCTCGACCTCGGTGAGGTGGCGGAGGATCCCGATCGGGCTCAGGGTCGAGGGCGGGAGGGGCCTCTTGCACAGCTGCGCGGCGTCCAGGCCGTCGATCTTCAGCAGCAGGGTCTCGCGATAGAAGTCGACCCAGTGATCCAGGGTCTCCCGCTCCCCCGCGAGCATGGGGCCGAAGCGTCTTGTGTCGTCCATGGCGGGAAGTCTGCGGCCCCGAACCGTCCGTGGCCAGGGAATTTCCTTGTCCCGTCCCGGGAGCCCGCCCTATGTTCTCGCCATGGACATCACGCTGCGGCCGCTCCGTCGCGAGGACGCGCGCGCGATCGTCGCCGCCGAGGACGACGCGACCGTGCGGTTCCTCAGCGGAGGCCGCAGCACGGTGCAGGGCACCGAGGAGTACGTCGACCGCCTCGAGCGCGAGGCGGCGGACGGTCGCTCGAAGCGCGCCTTCGGCATCTGGGCCGACGGGGCCTGCGTGGGCACCGTCGACTTCGACCCGCAGGTCACCGACGGACTCGAGCCGGGCGACGTGAATATCGCATACGGGGTCGCGCCGTGGATCCGCGGACGGGGCGTCGCGGTGCGCGCCGTCGATCTGGTGCGCGGGATCGTCGCGGAGCGGAACCTGGGCGAGCGGGCGGCCATCCGCGCGTCGGCCGAGAATCCCGCGTCGCAGCGCGTGGCGGAGAAGGCCGGTTTCACGTTCTCGCACGAGATGCGCAGCGCGACCGACGTCGACGACCAGGGACGACCTGAGGTGCTCCGGGTGTTCGTGCGGAGGTTGCGAGAGCGGGCGACGGCGCAGGATCTTCCGGGCACACAGCGTCGAGGATCGCACGCCGCACCCAGGCCTTGAGGTGAGCACCGGGCGACCCGTGCGACCAGCCGGCCGTGATGACGTCGTTCACGACCGCCGCCGCCCAATAGGTACATGCCATACTTAGCTCCATGTCCGACCTACCCACCCTCGACGCCGCGCACCCTCGTTGGCCCGCCACCTGGGTGCGCGCACTCCTGCCCCTCGCGATCCTGGTGAGCCTTGAGGAGCGTCCGCTCCACGGCTATGCGATCGCGCAGAGCGTCGGCGCGCTCGGGTTCGGAGTCCCCAGGGGCGGCTCGCTCTATCCGGCGCTCGCGCGGCTCGAGGAGGCCGGGACGATCGTCGCCCAGTGGGTGCCCGGCCCGTCGGGCCCGGCGCGCCGCGAGTACACGCTCACCGCGTCCGGTCGCGAGCGCCTCGCAGCAGAGCGCTCCCAGCTCACCGACCTCTCCTCGGCACTGGCACCTGCGTCCTCCGGCAGCGCCCGGACGTCGGCCGATTCCGCGCCGACCCCGACGATCGAGAGCCCCAGCCCGCACCCGAGCACGATCGGAGATCCCGACGATGACGGCCGCTGACCACGACGACGCACGCTCCCGCACCCACGTGACCGAACGCCCGACGGGTCCTGAGCTGAGCCGCGTGGCCCGCGCGTTCCAGTCCGCCCGAGGCATCGACGGCGACGCGGACTGGGCCGAGCTCGCGCTCATCCGCATGGTCTTCGAGGACGTGCGCATCGATGTCGCCGAGAAGCAGCTCATGGACGCGGCCGCCACCGTGAGCGAGGCCCAGGAATCCCCGAAGGCCCTGTTCGGACGGCCCTCCGAGTGGGCGGACCAGCAGGCGGAGGAGCTGCGCGAGGCGGGGCTCGACGTCTTCGAGGATCCCCTGGTGATGGGCCTGCGCGAGGGCGCGGTGACAACCCTGGGCGTCGCCTCCGGGCTCAGCGCCCTGTTCTTCCTCAGCCAGCTCCTGGACCTGCTCTTCGGCGGTGACGCCGGGCCGACGGACCTCACGATCGGCTTCGCACTCATGCCGCTGCTGGTGGCCGCGCTGCTCGTGGTGCTGATCGCGGTCTACAAGCGGGCCGTCGCACGGTTCCGCTTCCCAGTCGTGGTCGCGCTGTGCGCGGCGGTCGTCGTGCTCGGCGCCGGCGGCGCCGCGAGCATCCTCATGCTCGTCGGGCAGCGAGGGCCAGACGTTCACCTGGCATGGGCCTGGAGCATCCTCCTGGTGCCCGTGTATGCGGCCCTCACCTGGGTGGTCGCGAAGCTCTGGCGCGTGCCTGCCGACGGCGCCGGAAAGGGGGATGTCCTGACCCCTCAGCAGATCCTGGACTCCGCGCACCTGGACGACGGCGCGTGGACGGCCCGCGCCCGCGCCGCGCTGCGCCGCCGGGACGACCTCACCGACGCGCGCGTCGACGCCGCGCTCACCGAAGCACGCGCCCATGCGGCGGAGGCCGGATCGTCCCTGCTCGAGGAGTTCGCCTCCCCCGAGGGGTACGCCCTGAGGTTCCCGAAGGACCCGCGCACCGTCGCCCGCCGCATGACCGTCTTCTTCGCCGTGCTCGCGCTGCTGTGGCTCGCCCTCGCGCTGGCCAATGCTGCCGACGCGGGGTGGGCGCTGAGCTGGAGTGTCGCGCCGCCCGCTCTGCTCGTCATCGTCTGCGGCGCCCAGGCCGTCGGGCACGCGAGGACCTGGCGCCGGGCCGTCCGATGCAGCTGAGGGCCCCGGTCCCACGGCTCTGTCGCCCCCGCTACGCTCACCTCGTGGCCGACGACTCCCCCACCCTGACGCTCTTCCACGGTCCGCCGGGATCCGGGAAGACGACACTCGCCCGGCAGCTCGAGGACCACGGCGCGGGCGTGCGGATCTCCACCGACGACTGGCAGGCCGCTCTCGGCGTCGACGTGGCCGATCCGGACTTCCATGAGCTGCTGCAGGCCCGTCTCTACGCCCACGCCCTCACCCTGCTGGAGCACGGGGTCGACGTGATCCTCGAGGACGGCCTCTGGATGCGTGCCGAGCGCACTCGCACGTTCACCGACGCCCGCGCCCGCGGTGCGCGCATCCACTGGCACGTCTTCGACGTCGCGCCAGAGGAGCTGGGTCGCCGGCTCGATGCGCGTGCGGCAGCGGGAGCGCCCGGCGCAGTGCCGATCCCGCGCACAGAGCTCGCACGGATCCTGGGGCTCGTCGAACCGCCGACCGATGACGAGCTCGCCGCCGTCGACGCGGTGACCGTGCATCACTGACGTCCGGTCGGTGCGCGGCGGGACGGACTCGGGGGCGGTCTCCCTGTCGTCCGCGCCTACCCTTGCCCCATGACCTTCGTGAACGCAGGCACCCTCGGCACCGTCGCCGGAGCACGGGACGAGCTCGTCTCCCGGCTGATCCAGCGCAACGACCGTCTCCGCGAGCTCGGCTGCCTCGCCTACGAGGTCGGCACGAACGACGAGGAGCCCGACACCGTCTTCGTCGTGGAGATCTGGGAGAGCGCGCAGGCGCACCGCGAGTCGCTCTCGGACCCGGACGTCTCCGCCGCGATCACCGCGGCGCGCCCACTGCTCAGCGGTGCCTTCGGCGGGTTCCGCTTCGACGTTGCCGGTTCGCCGCTGCGCTCCGAGGGCGCCTGAGAGGACTCCTGGGGCCGACGGGCCCGGTCCTCCACCGCATCACTCCTCCGCGCCGGTCCGTGAGCGTCCGGCCTCGCGCGCCTCGCGGGCGGTCGCGACGTCGTCGACCACGACCACGATGTGGCGCAGGCTCGTCAGCAGCGATCCGTAGAGCGGCCAGCTCGTGCTGCGCAGGCCCTCCCTGCCCGTGAGGGCGTCGGCCAGGGCATCGATCCGGTCCAGGATCGGGGCGACGTCCGCGTCCGGGTCTGCGACCGACTGTCCGGTGTCGCCGACCAGATCGGCCCATTCCTCCCGAAACTTCTGGTCCCACGGACGTTCCGCACCACTGGCCTCGCGCAGGGTGCGGGCCATGTGCCGCAGGTGGGAGACGCCCTCGTCGATCCTGGCGAGGATCTGCTCGTATCCGCTCCTGTCCTCGGGCGGCACCGCCCCGTCCTCCGGTGAGCGCTGAGAGCGCAGGCGATTGCGCGGGTTGGCGCGTCTGCTCTCGTGCGCCGTTCGCACCGTGGACCATGCGGACGCGAGGTCGCTGCTCATCGACTCGGTCTCCTCGAGCCATTCCTGAGCGCGATCGGTCTCCCACGACGTGCGGAACTCGTCGGCCATCGAGATGAGCACCTCGCCCATCCGGCGGTTCACGCTGTCCACGTATCGCGCCGCCTGCCGGTCGCGCAGCGGCGGGATCAGCAGCAGGTTCACCACGATCCCCACCAGCGCGCCCAGCGCGACCTCGAGGATGCGATCGGTCAGCAGGCCCACGTCGCCCGCCGATCCGGCCCCGAGCACGAAGATCACGGTGGTCGCGATCGCGATGCCCTCCTCCCGGATCCATCGGATCCTGGCCAGGGCGAGCGCCACCAGGAGCGCGATCGCGAGGGTCCACACCGAGGTCCCGAGCGCCGCGCCGACCACGAAGGAGAGCGCCACCCCGAGCCATGAGGCCACCGTGGACTGGGCGCCTCGGCGGAAGGACTCGAAGACCGTCGGATACACCGTGAGCAGCGCGACCCAGGGCGCGAGGAACGGCATCGTGGAATGCAGGACCTCCGCCGCCAGCCACCAGGCGAACCCCGCGGCGAGCACGGACTTCACGATCTGGAGGAGGTCGGTGACGGTCTCGGGGCGCAGCCCCCGGGGTCGAGGCATCTCGCGCGGTCGGAACGGACGCATCCCGAACACGCTACGCACCCCGAGACGCACACGCGAGGACTCCTGCTCACGCACGCCGCCCGCCCCTGACATCCACCGCCGCGCGGGCTCCGCGCAGGACCCCGCAGGGGCCCGCTCCGGTGCCGTCGCCCGCGCGAGCAGCCGCCGTGGGAAGCTTGCGTGCACCGGACGACGCACGAGGAGGTCGACGATGACCAGCTATGCCGTCCTGCTGCGCGCCGTGAACGTCGGCGGCACCGGGAAGCTGCCGATGGCGGAGCTGCGGGAGATGTGCACCGCGCTCGGCTTCGCCGACGTGCGCACCTATATCGCCAGCGGGAACGTCGTGCTGCGCTCGGAGGATGCGGCCGACGCGGTGCGCACCGCGGTCGAGACGCGGCTCGAGGAGTTCGCCGGACGCCCGGTGGGGGTCGCGGTGCGCACCGCCGAGCAGATGCGCGCGGTCCTCGCGAGGAACCCGTTCCCGGATGCCCCCGGGAACCGTGCGATGGTGCTCTTCCTGGACGCGCCTCCCCCGGCCGACGCCCTCGAGGGGGCGCGCAACGCGGCCGACGAGCAGATGGTGCTCGGCGCGCAGGAGATCTACGTGCACTACCCCTCCGGCATGGGCACCTCCCGCCTGCGGATCCCCGCCGCCGAGCACGGCACCGCCCG
This sequence comes from Brachybacterium sp. ACRRE, assembly GCF_022346485.1. NCBI lineage: Bacteria > Bacillati > Actinomycetota > Actinomycetes > Micrococcales > Dermabacteraceae > Brachybacterium > Brachybacterium sp. ACRRE. The sequence continues at coordinate 13,838 of NZ_JAKRMO010000043.1, forward strand.
GAACATGAACACGGTCGCGAAGCTCGTGACCATGCTCGACGACCTCGACGACCTCGATTAGGCCTCCCCCATGGAACCCTCCCGACTCTCCCGCGGGATCACCGCCGCGCTCGAGATCGCGCGCACCCAGGGACTCGACGCCCTCGAGGCACGAGTCCTCAGCAACTCGAACAAGGCGGTCCTCCTCCTGCTGCCGAGCGCGGTCGTGGCGCGCGTGGGCCCGGCGGACCAGCCGATCGCGGCGTACGAGCTGGATCTCGCCGTGCGTCTCGTCGACGCGGGCGCTCCCGTGGTCGCCCCGGAGCCGAGGGTGGAGCCGGTCGCCCGTCTGCGTGACGGCTTCGAGGTCTCCCTGCGGAGCTGGGTGGACCCCGACGACGATCCTGATCGGGCGCCGGCGGCTCCCGCCGCCCTCGCCGAGGCCCTCGCGCACCTGCATGCGGCGATGCTCGGCATCGATCTTCCGGCGCCGCGCTTCACCGATCGCGTCCACAGCGCGCTCGATCTGCTCGACGACCCCGAGCGCTCCCCACGGCTCCGGGCTCCCGATCGGGCGCTGCTGCGCGGCACGCTCGTGGAGCTGCGCGATGCCGTGGGATCGACGGGCCGCGAGCAGCTCCTGCACGGCGAGCCGCATCCGGGCAACATCCTCGACTCACCGCGCGGTCCACTGTTCATCGACCTCGAGACCTGCTGCCGCGGACCGGTCGAGTTCGACCTGGCGCACCTCCCGCCCGAGGCCGCGGAGCACTTCCAGTCCGCGACGGGCACCGACCCTGGCGGCCCTGTACACCCCGATGCGACAGTCCTCGCCCAGTGCCGACGGCTCACGCTGGCCCTCGCCACGACCTGGCGCTTCGATATCTCCGACGCCTTCCCCGACGGCGAGCGCGTGGGCGAGGAATGGCTTGCGCAGCTGCGCAGAGCTCCAGTCTCGGGCAGATACGAGGAGAGGCGGGACCAATGACCACCGCGGGTGCGAATGACTGGCAGACCGACCGGGTGGGGACGGCTCTGCGCGGGGCGAACCCGACCGTCCTCACCCCCATGCCCGGCGGCTTCGCAGCTATCGGGGACGTGCAATTCCTGCCCGGCTACTGCGTGCTGATCACCGATCGACCTGGCGTGGACCGACTGTCACTGCTGCCGTATGACGAGCGAGCAGCGTTCCTGACCAGCATGGACATCCTCGGAGAGGCTGTCGAGACGGTGTGCTCCGCGCGCGATGCCGCGTTCCGCCGCGTGAACCTCGAGATCCTCGGCAACACCGACGCGTTCCTGCATGCGCATGTCTGGCCGCGCTACGACTGGGAGGGTGAGGAACTCGCACGGATGCCCGTGTGGGCCCACCCTCGCGCTCGCTGGTCGGATCCCGCGACCGCGCTCTCCCCCGAGCACGACGAGCTCCGTGACGAGCTCACCGCGGCGATCGACGCGGTCCTCAGATCTGCCAGCTGACGCCCACCACGATAGAGACGGCGTGAGTCAGAGCGATCGAGTGCTTGTCATCCGCCTCCCTCGAATAACCGGATGCTGCCTTCATTCTGCAGATGAGAACCTCGGACCATGCACGCCACCGACTCTCCCGAAGACCACGAGGCAGCTCTGCGGCTGATCCTCGAGATGCAGAGCAGCGCGTCGACGGCGTGCGCGTATCTCGGCCGCCATGAGGCGGGCATCCGCGAGGATCTCGAGAACCTCGACCAGGACTGGCGGGAGACGCTGCACGTGAGCCGGGGTGCCGATGGACGGGTCGACGGGGCCGCCCTCATCGAGTGGGACACGGAGCTGGATCGCTCGTGGGTCCACGGACCGTGGACGCGGCAGGGGCGATGGGAGCAGCAGGCGCCGGGACTGCTGGAATCCGTGATCGCCCAGGCCCCCGTCGCCCGTCACGAGATGTACGCCGCGGTGGAGAACGTGCAGATGGCGTGGCTCGCCGAGCGGTGCGGGTGGGCCGCCGGTGAGGCGAACTTCGAGTATGCGAAGCAGCTCGAGGATGGTCCGTCGGACCCGCGCATGGCGAACGACACCGTCCGGCCGGCGGACCCCGCGGATCTCACCCGCCTCGCCGAGCTCCACGAGGCGGAGTTCCCCGGCACCTATGCGTCCACGTCGGACCTCCTCGAGCACGGCGGCTCGTACTCGACGTTCGTGCACGTCGAAGGCGGACGCGCGCTCGGATACCTCAGCGGTCAGACGCAGGAGGCCGACACCCTGTACGTCGACTTCCTCGCGGTCGCCCCGGACGCCCGGGGGCGCGGCGTCGCCCGCGGTCTGCTGGATGCGGCGGCGCTTCGCATGGGCGCGCGCACGATCACGCTGACCGTCGACGAGCATCGTCCGGACGCGCAGCGCGTCTACGAGGCGCTCGGGTTCTCACGAGTTGCGGTGACTCGTCCGTACCGAATGCGACCGTCCGACTGATCTCAGACCCTCCTTCTCTCCGGTGCTCGATCGGCGTTGCGAAAACTCGAGGCGATCCGGAGACGACCTCGCCCGCTTGCAGCAGGAAAGGACAATGGACGACGTGTTGAACCGGGTAGCGTGCCCGCATGATCAACTCAATCGCCGCCGCCATTCTGTACGTGCGCGAGCAGGACACGGCATTGGAGTTCTATCGTGACATCCTTGGTTTCGCCGTCGTCACGGACACCGACATGGGCGAGGGTTCCCGGTGGCTCGAACTGCGTCCTTCCGGCGCGCAGACCTCTATCGTGCTCGCATCCGCGGACGCATTCGGCAAGGCACCCGGCGAAGGCGCCTACCTGACCTTCGCTGCTGATGACGTGACAGCGACCGTCGAGGAGCTGCGAGCGCGTGGCGCCTCGACATCAGAGGTCACTCGGGAGCCCTGGGGAAGCTACGCGACCGTCCAGGCTCCTGACGGGCACGAACTCCAGTTCCACGAGCGATCTGCCGAGTGAACCCAGCCGGGCGTTCCCGATGCTCGGCGACGTCGGACCTGAGCACGGCACAGAGGTCTCCGGCCGGCGGACATGCGCATCCGCAGCGGGATCACGTCTGCCAGCTGACCATCACCCGGCCGGCGGTGACGCCGTCGAGGACGATCTCGTCCTCGCTCGTGCCGAGCGCCCACTGCCCCGGGGCCTCGATGTGCGGGTGGCCCCGGATGCCGAGCTCGGCGCGGTCCAGGACGAGCTCGGCGCGCGTGTTCGCGGGGACCTGCACGAGGAGGGTGCCCGCATCGCGGTCGAGCTCGACGCCGACGGGCCCGCGGATGGTCGGCACGGTCCCTCGGATCCGGGCGAGCGGGCCGGGATGCGGGGCGATGCGCACCCGCGCCGCCCCTGGCTCGATCACCCGGACGCCGAGGACCCAGCGCGCGATGACGTTCACCGGCGCGGTCCCCCAGGCGTGCGAGAAGGACATGTTGGGCTTGTGCTCGGGATCCCAGGCCTCGGGCACGATGGTCGCGCCCAGGTCGTCGATCTGATGCAGCCAGCTCTCGGTGGTCCGCGCCGTCATCAGCGCGATCGCCTCGCGGGAGCGCCCGGCGGCGAACAGCGCGTCGAGCAGGAACTGCGCCCCGTAGACGCTCATGCGCATCCCGCCGGAGGCGAGGAACTCGCCGAGGGCGGGGAGGTGCGCGTCGGGCGCGAGGCCGAGGGCGACGGGGATCGCGGTCGCGTGCTGGGAGCGGTGCTCGCTGCCCTCCCCGTCGACGTAGGCGGGGCCGTCCCCGAGCATCCGCTCGTTCAGCGCCCTGGTCACGGCCGCGGCCGACTCCGCGAAGCCGTGCGCGACGCGCTCGTCGCCGATCGCCTCGCCGATCCGGGCGAGGGCCCGGAAAGCCGCAGCCTGGAAGGCGTTGAGCACCGTGTTGACCTCGGTGAACTCGAAGCCGTCGCGCGAGGTCGCGGGCCAGTCGACGAGGTCGGCGTCCCACTCGCTCGCGCTGCCCGGATCCTTGCGGACCAGGTCGTCGTCGAGAAAGTGCTGGTAACCGCCCTGCTCGAGGAAGTGGAGGTCCTCGCGCAGGCGCCGGTCGTCGCCCGTGGCCAGGTAGTCCTCCCATGCCATGAGCGGCGGCATCAGGTGGTACTCGGCGGGCCAGGTGGGGCGGCGGGCGAGGAAGGCCAGCGAGCTGCGGGCGAGGGCGAAAGACGGCTCCACGGCGTACTGGGAGCGCTGGTTGACCAGGGCGTCCCCCTCGTAGGGGAGGCGCTCGCGGGACTGGGTGTCCACGTACAGGTCCTGGCTGGTCGCCTCGATCGAGTACCGGCACATCTCCCACACGCGGTCCAGGTCCGGGTCCGACGAGGTGAAGGCCCCGCCGCCCATGGCGGGCGATCGCAGCACCACCGGGCGCAGGGCGCGGGAGAGGTCGAGGCCGGAGCCGGCGTCGGCCTCGAGCTCGACGTGGCGGAAGGCGCGCAGCCCCCAGTGCTCGATGGTCTGCGGGCCGTCGCGCAGCGTCCACGTCTCCTCGTAGACGTTGCTCGTGCGCAGGCGGGAGCGCACGGCGCCGTCGGCCTCGAGCTCCTCGCCGAGCCGCACCCGGACCCGCGTGCCCGCGCGGCCGACCACCTCGAGGCGGATCCCGCCGACGATCTCGCGGCCGAGGTCCGCCCGCCAGATCTCGCCACCGCTCGCCCGCGCCGACGAGCCGGTCGGCGTTCCGGTCGACGAGCCGGCTGTCGTGGGCCCGCCCGCCCGGTGCGCCCGCACGGTCTCGCCCAGGTGATGGCGGATGCTGACGGTCGCCGGCGTCGGCGGCGGCAGTTCGACCTCGCTGCGCAGCGCCAGGTCCCACCCGGAGTCGTCGAAGCCGGGGCTCTGCCAGCCGCGCGGCTCGTGCCGCATGTCCCAGTCCTCGCGCGGGGCCCGGAACCAGCCGCCGCCGATGTCCCCGAGGCCCGGCAGCATCATCGCCCCGCTGAACGCCCGCCAGCGGGTGGAGGTCGGCACCTCGAGGCGGGTGCCGTCGGCCAGCACGACCACCAGGCGGGCGCTGAACGCTCTCCCCTGCTCCGCCCAGCACAGGGCGGCGAGGGCGTTGCGCCCGGGCCGCAGCACGCCGGTGAGGTCATGCGTGTGGTACATCGCCTCCTCGAAGCCCGAGCGCACGCTGCCATATCCCACGACCTGCGCGTTCGCCCACAGCTTGTACACGTGCTGGCGGCCGCCGCGGGGACCGTGTGGCGTCGGCCCGCCCTCCGGGGACAGGCCCGCGGCCTCGACGAAGGCGGCGCGGACGGGCTGAGCGGGCAGATCGAACTCGGTGCGCAGCAGCACCCACGGGATGTCCTCCGCGGTCCACTCGTCCATCGCGACCGGGCCCCAGATGGCGTCGCCGCCCCAGGCGTCCGCCGCGGTGACGAAGCACTGGGCGCTGGACCAGTCGCCGGGCGCGTCGGTGTCCACGGCGACCCGCCACCAGTACGGGGTGGAGGCACCCAGATCGGGCCCCTCGTAGGGCACGGCCACCGAGCGCTGGGAGGTCACCCAGCCGGTGTCCCAGAGCGGGCTGCCGAAGCCGCGCGGCGAGCGGGCGACCTGGATGCGGTGCATCCTCTGCATGGAATCGCCCAGCTGCGGGACCACCCAGGAGAAGCGCGCTCCGCGCACGGGGACGCCGACGGGCAGGTGCTGGAGGTCCACGCGCAGCTCCTCCGGGCGCGGTCTGGCGCGGGAGGACAGATGACGGGGCGACATGCCGGGAGGACCTCCGCGCGTGGAGTCGGACGCGACCGTCCGATCCTATCGAGCCGGGGCGCCCATCGGCGGACCGCCGCTTCGCCGGGCCCGCGGCGGGAGCGCCCTACGGCCGGGACACCAGCCCCTGCTCGACCATGAAGTCGAAGGCGACGTCCGCCGGCAGCTCGCCGCCCTCGTCGACCCGCAGGTTCAGCGAGCGCAGGGCATCATCGGTGAGCTCGGGCGTCACGGTCTCGTAGACGTCCTGGAGCTGCGGGTGCTTCGTCAGCGTCTCGGTGCGCAGCACAGGGGCCACGTTGTACGCCGGGAAGTAGTGGCGGTCGTCCTCGAGGATCTTCAGGTCCAGGCTCTGGATGCGCCCGTCGGTCGTGAAGACCTCGCCGAAGTTGCAGCTGCCGCGGTCCGTCGCGGTGTACACGGCGCCGGTGTCGTAGAGGCTGATGTTGCCCGCGGGGACGCCGTCGTCCTTCCCGCGCGGGATGTCGTAGGCCTTCAGCAGCGGCACGAGGCCGTCGGCCCGGGAGTTGAACTCCGACTCCACGCAGATGGTCCGGTCCTTCACGGGAAGGTCCTCGAGCTGGCTGAGCTTCGTGATGCCGCCCAGCTCCTCGACGGCCTCGCTGCGCACCGCGAGGGCGTAGGTGTTGTTCAGCGGCGCGGGCGGCAGCCAGGTGAGGCCGTTGTCCAGATCCGCGTCGTGCACGGCCTGCCACTGCTTCTTCTTGTCGGGGATGCCCTTGGTCTCCCCCAGGTAGGTCAGCCACGCGGTGCCCGTGTACTCCCAGGTCATGTCGGCCCCGCCGTTGGTCATCAGCTCGCGCACGGGGACGCTGCCGGGGACGTTGGTGAGGTCGTCGACCTCGAAGCCGGCGGCGCGGGCGGCGATCACGCCGATCTTGCCGAGGATCAGCTGCTCGGTGAAGTTCTTGCCGGTGACGGTGATGCGCGCGCCCTGGGCGAGGTCGTCGATGCGCTTGATCTTCCCGGGGGCGACGTCCGGCGTGTAGGCGGTCGCGGGGCGCAGCCCGCAGCCGGCGAGCGGGAGCAGTCCGAGCGCTGCGAGGACCCCCAGCCGTCGGCGGCTGAGGCGGCGGCTGCCGATCGAGGAGCCGACGGAGCGGCGAGAGGATCCGGCGTCCGGACGGTCGGCGGGCCGGCTGCTCGGCCGGCCGGTGGGCGTGGTCTCGTGCATGCTCACAGTCCCTTCGGTCGGGCGACGTGCTCGACGACGCGGCCGGCCCAGTCCACGATCAGGGCGAGCACCGCGACCAGCAGCGCGCCGGAGATCAGGACCTTGAACAGGTACAGGTTGATGCCGGTGGTGATCAGCAGGCCCAGGCCGCCGCCGTTGACGAAGGCGGCGAGCGAGGCCGTGCCCACCAGCAGGACGAGCGCCGTGCGCACGCCGGAGAGCATGACCGGCACCGCGAGCGGCAGCTCGACGCGCAGCAGCACGGCGAAGGCGGTCATGCCCATCCCCCGCCCCGCCTCGACCAGGCGCTGGTCGACGCCGCGCACGCCGATCATCGTGTTCCGCAGCACCGGCAGGATCGCGTAGAGCACCAGGGCGATGATCGAGGCCTGGAACCCGTTGGGCACGAAGGCGGCGAGCAGGACGATGAGGCCGACGGCCGGCGCGGCCTGCCCGAAGTTCGCCACGGCGAGCACGGGCTCCGCGATCTTCCGGAAGGGGCCGCGGGTCAGCAGGATCCCCAGCGGCACGCCGATCACCAGCACGATCACGGTCGCCACCAGGGTGAGGGCGAGGTGCTGGCCGGTGAGCTCGAGGATCGTCGAGGGGTTCAGGGTGTTGCGCTCGGTGGCCGTGAGCGGCGCGAGCATCAGCCAGGCGCCGTAGACCACGAGGATCGCGAGCAGCACCAGGATCTGCACGATGAGCGGGCGCCACGGGCGCGGGGCGGACGCGCGGTCCGCATCTGCCGCATCGCCCGCATCGGGCACGTCGGTCGCGGCGGTCGAGCCGGGCGCGGCGGTCGCGGGCTCGATCGCGGCATCGTCCGTCGCCTGGGCGGCGGTGTCGGTCGTCGGGCGCTCAGTCATCGCGGGCCGATCCCTGCGGGGAGGTGACGGCGGCGCCCTCGTCGTCGATGACCACGTCGACCGCGCCGGTGTTGGTGCCCACCGGGGCCTCGCTCGAGCGCTCGGCGGCGCTCTGACGGGCCATGGTGATCGCGTCCATGATGGTCTCGACGTCCACGACCCCCTCGAAGACGCCGCCGCGGCCGGTGACCAGGGTGGCGCCGGCGCTCGAGACGAGCATCGTGTCCAGGGCGTCGTTGAGGGTCGCGCCCGAGCCGACGACGGGCAGCGCCGGGTCGAGCTCGGTGGGCAGGCGCGTCATGCGGGAGAGCTCGCGGCGCGAGGGCCAGGAGATGGGGCGTCCGCGCTCGTCGACCACGACCGCGTGGTTGTGGCCCGCCTGCTCGGCGCGGCGCAGGGCCTCCGCGGCGTTGCCGCCGGCGTGCGCGACGACCGCGTCGGCCGCCTCGACCTCCCGCACGCGGCGCAGGCCCAGCTGCTTGAGGGCGGCGCCCGAGCCGATGAAGTTCTCGACGAACTCGTCGGCCGGCTCGGCGAGGATCCGCTCGGGGGTGTCGTACTGGACGATCTGCGCGCCCTCGCGGAAGACCACGATCCAGTCGCCGAGCTTCACGGCCTCGTCGAAGTCGTGGGTGACGATGACCATCGTCTTGCGCACTTCCTGCTGGATGCGGATCAGCTCGTCCTGCAGGCGCTGGCGGGTGATCGGGTCGACTGCGCCGAAGGGCTCGTCCATGAGCAGCACGGGCGGGTCCGCGGCGAGCGCCCGGGCGACGCCCACGCGCTGCTGCTGCCCGCCCGAGAGCTCCTTGGGGAACCGCGAGCGGTAGACGTCGGGGTCGAGGCCGACCAGCTCGAGCAGCTCCTCGACGCGCTCGGCGATGCGGGTCTTGTCCCAGCCCAGCATCTTGGGCACGAGCGCGACGTTCTGGGCGACGGTCATGTGCGGGAACAGGCCGCCGGCCTGGATGACGTAGCCGATGCGACGGCGCAGCTCGTCGCCGTTGATCGTGGTGACGTCCTCGCCGCCCAGCACGATGCGCCCCTCGGTGGGCTCGATGAGGCGGTTGATCATCTTCAGCGTGGTCGTCTTGCCGCAGCCGGAGGGGCCGACGAGCATGACGACCTGCCCCTCGGGGATCTCGAGGGTGACGCCGTCGACGGCCGGGCGCTTCTGCCCGGGGTACCGCTTGGTGACGGCGTCCAGGAAGATCGAGCGCCCCGTGGCCTCGCCGGAGGCGGAGTCCGCGGCGGCGGTGGACTGGGTGCGGGGGTCTGTGTCGGTCACCGGATGCCCTTCGAGGTCGTGAGCCTGCCGAGGCCCAGCAGCAGGAGGTCGAGGATGAGGGCCAGGAAGATGACGCCGACGGTGCCGGTCACCACCGACTCGATCGCCCCGGCGCCGCCGAGGCGCGAGAGGCCCTGGAAGATGAAGCCGCCCAGCCCGGGGCCGAGCACGTAGGCGGCGACCGCCGCGACGCCCATGACCATCTGGGCGGAGACGCGCACTCCGCTGAGGATCACTGGCCAGGCCAGCGGCAGCTCGACGCGGAAGAAGATGCCCAGCCGGCTCATGCCCAGGCCGCGCGCCGATTCGACGAGCGCCGGATCCACGCCGGCGAGGCCCACGATGGCGTTGCGCAGGATGGGCAGCGCCGCGAAGAAGACGACCACGATGACGGCGGGCTTCACCCCGAAGCCGAAGGGCGCGACCATCAGGCCGATGAGGGCGAAGGACGGGATGGTGAGCCCGACGGCGCTCACCGAGTTGGCTGCGGCGCGGCCGAAGCTCGAGCGGTGCACGAGCGCGGCGATCGCGACCGCGATGACCGTCGCGAGGACGACGGACTGGGCGACGAGGCTGAAGTGCTGGGCGGCGGCGAACAGGATCTCGCTCGAGCGGGAGCTGAGGAATTCGCCGAAGTCCACGGAATCGCCTGCGCTCTCGTCGGGGGTCGGAGTCGGGTCGGAGGTCAGGTCCCGCAGCGCACTGCGGCGGGCCGAGCCGCGCCGTCGCGCCGCTGGGCGCCTCGTCGACCGTAGGGTGCCGCGCACCACAACTCAACTCCGCACCGCCCGCGCACCCGCCGGGCGGCGCGTGGCACCCCGTCCGCGGCCCTTCGACCTTCGGCTGCATTCGTGCCGGTCACGGGTTCTTTTCCCGAGAGGTCCGGCGCGCCTTGGTCACAATCGCGTCACGGTGTCACCACGATGCGGCCGCGAGGCCGTCCCGGCACCCCGGCGACGGGTCCTGCTCTCCCCAGGGGTGCGGTCCGCTCAGACGAGTGGAGCCTCCTCGGCGGCGCCGGGGATCGCGGCGATCAGCTCACGGGTGTAGTCCGTCTGCGGGTCGGTGAGGACCTCCGCCGTCGCCCCGCGCTCGACGACCTCACCGCGGCGCATGACCAGCACGTCGCGGCAGACCTGACGGAGCACGCCGAGATCGTGGGTGATGAACACGAGGGCCAGCCGGTGCTCGTGCTGCAGGCGCGCGAGCAGCGCGAGGATCTGCGCCTGCACGGTGACGTCCAGAGCGGAGACCGCCTCGTCGCACACGAGCACCTGCGGCCCGACGCTGAGCGCGCGGGCGATCGCCACCCTCTGCAGCTGTCCGCCGGAGAGCTCGTCCGGGCGCCGGGCCGCGAGCATCGGGTCGAGCCCCACGTCGCGGAAGAGTCGGACGAGCAGCTGCTGTCGAGCGGCGCGGGGGCGCGGCGCCAGCGCCCGCACCGGCTCCAGCGCCGACCAGCCGACGGTGCGCGCCGGGTCGAAGGAGGAGTGCGGGTTCTGGAACACGGGCTGGACGACGCGGCGGATCGCCCGGTCACCGCGGGAGACCGCGCGACCGGCGACGCGCACGTCCCCCTCGTCCGGGCGCGTGAGGCCCAGCAGGATGCGCGCGAGCGTGGTCTTGCCCGAGCCGGACTCCCCCACGATCCCGATGCTGTCCCCCGGCCTCACCTCGAGATCGGCGGGAAGGAGGGCGGTGACGGGCTCGCGCCTCGATCCGAAGGTCTTGGCGATGCCGCGGGCGCGCACGAGCGGATCGTCCTCCGGCGAGGACCGCGGCGGCTCGATCGCCTCGAGCGTGCGGGAGCGGCCCGGGATCGCGTCGACGAGAGCACGGGTGTAGGGGTGCTGCGGATCGACCAGGAGGCTGCGGCTGGGGCCCTCGTCGACGACCTTCCCTGCCCGCAGCGCCAGGGTGCGGTCGGTGCGGTCGGCCGCGATCGCGAGATCGTGGGTGATGAGCAGCAGCGAGGTGCCGTGGGAGCTCGTCAGTTCCCCGATCCGATCGAGGATCCTGCGCTGCACGGTGACGTCGAGGGCGCTCGTCGGCTCGTCGGCCACGATGAGCGCGGGCTCGGTGACCATCGCGGCGGCGATCAGCACGCGCTGGCGCTGCCCGCCGGAGAGCTCGTGCGGCCAGCGCCCGGCGAGGGACCGCGGATCCTCGAGCCCCGCGTCACGCAGGGCCTGCAGCGCTCTGTCGCGGTGCTGTCGCGGGTCGCCGATGCGGTGGATGCGCAGAGGCTCGACGACCTGGTCGAGCACCCTCTTCAGAGGATCCAGCGAACCGCCGGGGTCCTGCGGCACGTACCCGATGTCGCGTCCCCGCAGACGGCGCGCGCCGCGCACCCCGAGCTCGAGCAGCTCGTGACCCGCCACCTCCACCGTCCCGTGCACGCGGGCGCGCTGATCGAGCAGCCCCAGCACGGATCTCGCGATCGTCGTCTTCCCCGAGCCCGACTCCCCCACCAGTGCGACGGACTCGCCCGGGCCGACCTGCAGGGAGACCCCGTCGACCGCTGTGGTCCCGCGCCCGCGGCGCACGTACTGCACGGCCAGGTCCTGGATCCGCAGGACCGCGGATGCGGCGCCGTGGGTCGTCTGCAGGACGTCGCGTGCCGAGGACGTCGTGGTGCTCTCGTTCATCGGTCCTCCCTCGTGCCGATGCCGCGGCTGACCCTGTTGACGCTGAGCACGGTCAGTGCCGCCACCAGCGACGGGAACAGGGTCCACCACCAGGCGCTCGCGATGTACGTGCGCCCCTCGTTGATCTGCGAACCCCACTCGGGCTGCGGCGGCACGGCGCCGAAGCCCAGGAAGCTCAGCGACGCGACCGCGAGGATCGCGCCGCCCAGGTCGATCCCGGCGACCACGGCGATCGCGCCCGAGGCGTTCGGGACGACGTGCGTGAGGATCGCGATCACCCGCCTGGTGCCGCTGGTGGCGGCCGCGTCCATGAAGGGCAGTCCGATGATCCGCAGCGTCTCGGCGCGTGCGATCCGCACCATGCCGGGGATGCCGGAGATGCCGACCGCGATGGCGACCTTGTCGACGCCGAAGCCGAGCGCCGAGATGATCGCGAGCGAGAGCAGCAGGCCCGGGATCGAGACCAGCACCTCGACGGCGCGCGAGATCACCGCGTCCAGGATCCCGCCGGCGTACCCCGCGACCATGCCCAGCAGCCCTCCGCACACGAGCGAGATCGCGATCGCCACGAGGCCCGCGAGCAGCGAGGAGCGTGCTCCGTGGACCACACGGCTGTAGACGTCGCGGCCGTTGAGGTCCGTGCCGAACCAGTAGTGCGAGCCCGGTGGGGCGAGCGACGGGCCGACGGCCTCGATCGGGTCCGTGGGGGCGAAGAGGTCGGGCACCAGGATCCATCCCACGAGCAGCAGCAGGAACAGACTCGCGAGGGTGACCCCCGGACGGGCGCCGAGGATGCGCAGGACACGGAGCGGTCCGCGGGACCCGCGGGCGGGACGGGAGCGGCCCCTCGGTGCGTCCTGATGGCTCTGGGGGCGCTCGGGTCGCTGGGCCCACGGGGGGCGCTGGGCCCGCTGGGTGCTCGTCATCGTCGACCTCCTCGATGGGCCGGGGAGACCACGCGCGGATCGATGAACGGATAGCTCAGGTCGACCACGAGCGTGACCAGCACGTACAGGCCGCCGGTGAGGACGATCAGCGCCTGGATCAGCGGGAAGTCGCGCGCGGTGACGGCTTCGACGTAGAGGTTGCCGATCCCGGGACGACCGAAGATCGTCTCGATGATCGCCGCGCCGGAGACCACACCGCCCACGAGCATCCCGATGATCGTGTACACCGGCAGACTCGCATTGCGCAGAACGTGCCCGAGGACGACGCGGACGGGGCCGAGCCCGCGGGCGCGGGCGACCTCCACATACCCCTCCGCGGAGACCTCGCGGATGCTGCGTGAGAACACCTGGCTCAGGGTCCCCGCGCCGAGCAGGGCGATGGTCAGTGCTGGCAGCAGCACGGCGCGCGGGCCGTCGGCCCCGAAGGCGGGGAACCAGCCCAGACGGAAGGAGAAGATCTGCAGCAGCAGGATCGCCATCACGAACGAGGGCACTGCGATCCCGATGACGGTCACGGCCTGGAAGGCGGAGCGCAGAGCCGCCGTGGGCAGCAGCACTCCTCCCAGCGCGAAGACGATGCCGAGGATCACCAGGAACAGCAGGCTCACCAGCCCGAGCTCGAGGGTCGATCCCAGGCTGTCGCCGATCACGGCCGAGACCGCCTGCCGCTGTCGCGAATAGGCCGTGCCCCAGTCGAGGGTGACCACACGGTGCAGATAGCTCAGGTACTGCACGAGCAGCGGCCGGTCCAGCCCCATCTCGTCGCGGATGCGGCCCAGCTGGGCCTCGTCGGCCGCGCCGGCATCCCCCTGCCCGCTGCCCATGACGATCAGGCGGGCCGGGTCCCCCGGGGTCAGCTGGACGATGATGAAGGACAGGGTGATGGCGCCCCAGAGGACGACCACCGCCTGCCCGAGGCGGCGCAGGACGTAGCGGAGCACGGTGGTCAGTCCGCGGGCGCGAGATCGGCGAAAGCGGGCTTGTTCTCGGCGTCCAGGGCGATCTTCCGGATCTTCTTCGAGGCCGCGCTCACCGAGATCGCGTCGACGAGGGGGACGGAGTACCCGCCCTCGAGCAGGAGGCGCTGGGCCTTCTCCGATGCCGCCGCCCGCTCGTCGGGATCCGTCGTGCTCTGCAGGGCCAGCAGCGCGTCGTCGATCTCGTCGACAGGGTGGCCGTAGAAGAACGACTGGTTCTCGTAGAAGGAGCTGTAGACCACGCGCAGCACGTCGGGATCCGCGCGGCCCTGCGTCCACGTCGAGAGGTCGTACTTCGCGTCGTAGAGGCCGGTCTCGCTCGCCTGCGCCTCGGTGACGGGCTTGAGCTCGAACTCGATGCCGACCTTCTTCCACTGCGCCTGCAGCAGCTGGAAGAGCTGTTCGTAGACCGTGTTCCCGCTGGTGTACTGGATGGAGACGCTCAGCCGATCACCGTCGTCGTTGGTGCGGATGCCGTCCTTGCCGACGGTCTTCCAGCCGGCGTCCTCGAGGAGCTTCTCCGCCGCCTCGGGGTCGTGCTCGAGGAACTCCGAGAGGTCGGCCGCACCGGGGGTGGAGGCCGTGAGCAGCCCGGTCGCGGGCTTCACCTGACCCTGGTAGATGCGCTCGGCGATCTCCGCGCGGTCCGTCGCGGGGTTCAGCGCCCGGCGCACGCCGTCGTCCTCGAAGATCTCCCGGTAGACGAAGGGGATCAGCGGGAAGGAGATGCCGCGCGTCGGATTCTTCGAGACCTGCAGCTGGCCGCCCTCGACCGCCGGGAGGGTCGACGTGTCCAGCAGGAACGCGAAATCGACCTGGCCGGAGGAGACCGCGCCCGCGAGCGTCGTGGGATCGGGGATGAACGAGATCTTGATGCTCTCGTAGGCGGCGGCCTTCTGGTTGCTGTAGACCGACGAGCCCCAGGCGTAGTCGTCGCGGCGGGCGAGGGTGATGGACTCGCCGGGCGTGTAGTCCTCGAGGGTGAAGGCGCCGCTGCCGATGACCTTCCCGGCCGCGACCTCCTTCGGGTCGAGCTCGAGGGTCGCATCGGCGAGCATGCTGAGCGTCTGGGTGCTCGCGGCCTGCAGGAACTGGGCGTTCGGGCCGTCGAAGGAGACCTTCGCCGTGCGTTCGTCGACCACCTCCGTCTTCCGGTAGCCGCGCAGGTGGCTCGCACCGATGTAGGCGAGCGCCCCGAGGTCGACGACCCGGTCGAAGTTCTTCTTCACCGATGCGGCGGTGAACGCGGTGCCGTCGGAGAAGGTCACTCCGTCGCGCAGGTGGAAGGTGAACTGCGAGCTGTCCTTGTTCACGTCCCAGGACTCGGCGAGCCAGGGCACGATCTCCCCGGACTCCGGGTCCTGGTCGACGAGGGTGTCCGCGATCTGCCGGGCGACGGCGCGCGAGACCGTGTACGGCGGCTGGTGGGGGTCGTAGTTCTCGCTGTCCTCGGGGAAGCCCACCGTCAGCACGGACGTGTCCGCGGAGCCACCGGATCCGGAGGAGCCGCTGCAGGCGGCCAGCAGGGGCGAGGCGACGGCGGCGAGCGCGGCGGCGCCCGCGAAGGAACGGCGGGAGATGCGGGAGGGGGAGGACGAGGGCGAGGGGGACACGGGACCACCTGGGGGTGTGAACGGGGCGTGGATGCGGCGGTCGGCGAGTGCTCGTCGGCGCACCACACACTATTAGCAATTATGGGCTTCACAGCGTCAACTTATGTGAACGGGGTCGCATCGCGTTGGTACTGTCTGGGGGTGCACCCCTCCGACATCCGCCACCTGCGCTCCGTCTCCACGCCCGCCCTCGCCCCCGACGCGACCTTCGCGATCGTCGCCGTCTCCCATCCGGACGAGGGCGCCGACCGCAGCGTCGGCCAGCTCTGGCGCATCGAGCTCGACGGCGCCCGGCGCCGGCACGGAGCACCGCGGCAGGAGAGCAGCGCGCGTCGGCGCCTGACCCGCGGGATCTCCGACTCCGCGCCGTGCCTCTCCCCCGACGGCTCCGTCCTGGCCTTCCTGCGGCCCGACGCGCGCGGTCGCGCGCAGATTCATCTCCTGGACCCCCGCGGCGGCGAGCCGAGGCAGGTCACGGACGCCCCGCTGGGCGTCGGCCAGTTCGTCTTCTCGCCCGACGGCTCCCGCCTCGCGTTCCTCGCGCGGGTCCCCGAACCCGGCCGCTACGGCACCGTCGACGGGATCGGCCCCGATGCGGAGCCCGCACGCCGCGTGGACAGCGTGCGCTGGCACGCCAACGGCGTGGGCTGGAGCATCGACCGACCCCGCCAGGTGCACGTCCTGGACCTGCCGTCCCTGGACGACGAGCCCGAGTACCCGCAGGCACCGCGGGTCGTAAGCGGCACCGACGAGGGTCACGACGGGCCTCTCGGGTCCGACGGCGACGCCCGCACGTCCTTCGCGGCCCGGCAGATCACCGAGGGCCCGGACGATCACACGGCACTCGCCTTCGACACCGACGGCACGCGCGTGCTCGCGGTGCGCGACCGCCTCGAGTCCGACGTCCGCGACCTGCGCTCGGTGCTCGTCGCGATCGACACCGAGGCCCCGTCGTCCGCATCGATCCTGCTGGAGGAGGCCGACGGCCTCTCGATCGACCAGCTCGTCGCGCTCCCCGGCGGCGCTCTCGCCCTGCTCGCCTCCGAGCCGGTCGACGGCCGTGACGCGATCGCGCCGGACCGCGCCGTCTGGCTGCTGGACCCGCCGAGCGGCTCCGCGTCCGGCCCTCCGCGCCGGATCACGGATCCCGAGCAGCTCGAGCTGACGACGGCCGGGCCGCTCGAGACGGCGGGCGATCGGGTGCTCGTCCACGAGCTGACGCGCGGGCGCGTTCACCTGCACCTGGTCTCCCGCGACGGCACCACGCAGGAGGTGCTCGGCGGCGACCTCGAGGCGCACGGCGCCGCGGCCGTCTCCCCGCTCGGACGGGCCGGCGAGGTCGTGGTCCTCGCCGCTGCCTCTACCCCCACCAGCGCGGGCGAGCTCGTGCAGGTGCAGGTCCCGGCGCCGGGCGAGGGCGCGGACGCGGCGCGTGCCCTGCCGCCGGCCCCTCGCGTGCTCACCGACCTGGGTGCCGACCTGCGCGCCTGCGGGCTCGTCGCACCGCGCGAGCTCGAGGTGACGGGCCGCGATGGTCACCCGGTCCACGGCTGGCTCGCGGTGCCCGAGGGCGAGGGCCCCTTCCCCGTGATCCTCATGATCCATGGCGGACCGTTCGCGCACTACGGCGTCAGCGTCTTCGACGAGGTGCAGGTGCTCGCGGGCGCCGGGTACGCGGTCGCCTACTGCAATCCGCGCGGCTCCGCCGGGTACGGGCGGGCGCACGGACGCGCGATCAGGCACCGCATGGGCACCGACGACTTCGCCGACGTCATCGACTTCCTCGAGGGCGCGATCGCGGCCGACGCCGAGGACCGTCCTGGCCGGCTCGATGCCACCCGCCTGGGCGTCATGGGCGGCTCCTACGGCGGCTACCTCACCGCGTGGACCATCGCCCACGACCACCGCTTCGCCGCGGCGATCGTCGAGCGCGGCTTTCTCGATCCGGCGAGCTTCCAGGGCACGAGCGACATCGGCTCGTACTTCGGCGACGAGTACGTGGGCACCGACCCGGCCGACATCGCGCGGCAGAGCCCGTTCGCGCACGTGGGCGACGTGCGCACGCCCACCTTCGTCATCCACTCCGAGCAGGACCTGCGCTGCCCGCTCGAGCAGGGCACCCGCTACTTCGCGGCGCTGCGCCGCAGCGGGGTGCCGTCCTCGATGCTGGTGTTCCCCGGCGAGGACCACGAGCTCACCCGCTCCGGCCGCCCCCGGCACCGTCTGCAGCGCTTCGCCGCGATCCAGGACTGGTGGGAGCAGGCATTCAGCGGCCGGGCATGAGCGCGACGCTCAGCGTCCGCTCGTGAGCGCCTCCCAGGCGAGCGTCGCGAGCAGCAGCGCCTGGTCCGCGAGCACCGAGTCGTCGAACATCGCGTGCGCGGAGTGGTTCGAGGCCGGCGGGTGCTCGGGGTCCCAGTCGGCGGCCACGCCCACGAAGCCGTAGGTGCCGGGCACCGCCTCGAGCACGCGCGAGAAGTCCTCGGATCCCGTGCGGGGCCGCTCGAGCTGCTCGACGCGCTCCTCGCCGAACAGGTCGCGCGCCACGCGCGAGAACTCCTCGGCGGCGGCGTCGTCGTTCACCGTCGCGGGCAGGACCTCCCGGAACTCGACCTCCGCCTCGAGTCCGTGGGCGGCGGCCACGTGGCGCACCAGCTCGGGCAGCTCGCGCGCGGCGCGTCGGACGGCCTCGGCGCTGAACGTGCGCACGCCGGCGCGCAGCCGCGCCTGCTCGGGGATCACGTTCGGGGCGGATCCGGCATGGAGCTCGCCGACGGTGACCACGACCGGATCGAAGACGCTGAAGCGGCGGGTGACCTCGGTCTGCAGGGCGAGCACGATCTCCGCGGCGGCGGGCACGGGGTCGCGGGCCTCCTGCGGGCGCGAGCCGTGGCCCCCGGTGCCCAGCACCGTCACCTCGAGGATCGAGTAGGCGGCCATCAGGGTGCCGCCGCGCACCCCGATCCGTCCCGTCGGCGAATCGGCGTGGACGTGGATGCCGAAGGCGCTGGTGGGCCGCTCGCCGGCGACGTCCAGAAGCCCCTCGGCGAGCATGCGGCCGGCACCGTCGTATCCCTCCTCTCCCGGCTGGAACATGAGGATCACGGTGCCGGGCAGCTCGTCGATCCGCGCGGCGAGGAGGCGGGCGGCGCCGACGAGTCCGGCCACGTGCAGGTCGTGACCGCACGCGTGCATCGCCCCGTTGGTCGAGGCGAAGGGCAGGCCCGTCGCCTCGGTGATGGGGAGCGCGTCCATGTCGCCGCGCAGCAGGGTCACCGGTCCCGGTCTGCCGCCGCGCAGCACGCCCACCACCGAGGTCAGGTCCCGGCCCTGGATGATCTCGAGCCGGTCGCCGTCGAGTCGGAGGCCCTCGAGCTCGCGCAGGACCCTCTCCTGGGTCCACGGCAGCTGCAGTCCGACCTCGGGATGGGCGTGCAGGTCCCGGCGCAGCGCCTGGAGGTCGGCGAGGAAGCCGTCGGGGAGGGCGAAGGGTGCGGGCATCGGGTCTCCTCGGTCGTCGTCGGATCGGGTCCAGTCTGCCCGGATCGGTGCGCCTGCGCGTCGCGGGTGCCACACTGGTGGCGCGCAGGAGGTGATCGCCTTCTCTTTCCACGCCCGGGGTGGAGACCGCGACGGAGGAGTGGACTAGCATCGATCCGGCCCTCGATACCGTCGTGGAGGACAGCCTCCGGGGACGCGGTCGATGCTCACGCCCCGTGGGATGTCCGCCCGCCGTGATCCTCGCGCCCGCCAACCCCCAGGCGTGCCCGCCGCCGACACGTCTCCATCCCGTCCATCGAGGAGAAAGATGTTCGAGTTCCCCTTCGGCAGTCGCCGGACCGTTCCTGCCAAGGACGGCGCGAGCTGGCCTCACGTCATCATCATCGGCGGTGGCTTCGCCGGCGCCAACGCCGTGCTGGGCCTGCGCGACACCCGCGTGCGCGTCACCCTCATCGACCGCAACGTCTACAAGACGTTCCAGCCGCTGCTGTACCAGGTCGCGACCGCCGGCCTGAATCCGGGCGACGTCACCATGTTCCTGCGCGGCCTCTCGCTGAACGTGCCGAACATGCGCTACCGCCAGGGCGAGGTCGTGGGAGTCGACCCGGAGCAGAAGGTCGTGCGCCTCGAGAACGGCACGAACAGCCCCGACGAGCTCTCCTACGACTACCTGGTCCTCGCCAACGGCGCGACCACCACGTACTTCGGCACCCCGGGCGCCGAGGAGCACGCGATGCCGATGTACACGCGCTCCCAGGCGATCGCCATCCGTGACCGCGTGTTCTCCGAGCTCGAGCGCACCAGCCGCATCGAGGACACCGACCGGGTGCACGTCTCGATCGTCGGCGGCGGGCCGACGGGCGTCGAGATCGCCGGCGCCCTCGCGGACTTCCGCATGCAGGAGCTGGACATCCTCTACCCGGAGATGGACCCGGGCACTCTCCAGATCACGCTGCTGCAGCGCGGCGGCGAGCTCATCAAGGAGTTCCGCGAGGAGTTCCGCGAGTACGCGGCCGAGGAGCTCGAGGCCCGCGGCGTCGAGCTGCGCCTGGGCCACGGCGTGAAGTCCGTGGGCTACGACTTCGTCGAGCTCGACGACGGCTCGATCCTGGAGTCCGACATCACCGTGTGGGCCGCAGGCGTCGCGATCGCAGAGACCGTCAAGGACTGGGGCCTGCCCCAGGACTCGCGCGGACGCCTCGACGTCGACGAGAACCTGCAGGTCAAGGGCTTCCCCGGCGTGTACGCGGCCGGCGACATCGCCGGCGGCGAGAACGCCCTCCCGCAGCTCGCGCAGCCCGCCATCCAGTCCGGCCGCGCCGTCGCCCGCATGATCGACGCCGACGTCCGCGCCCAGGGCAAGGGCAAGAAGCCCTTCCACTACGTGGACCTGGGCACCATGGCCACGATCGGCCGCCGCGCCGCCATCACCGAGCTGCCCGACCTGCCGATCGCCGGCTCGATCGGCCTCTCCGGCACGGTGGGCTGGTTCGCCTGGCTGGGCGTGCACGTCACCAAGCTGCTGGGGCACCGCAACCAGCGCGCGGTCTCGATGAACCTGCTGAGCCTGTACGCCGGCACCCGCGCCACCCACCAGCCGAACCCCGTGGTCGGCGAGGTCGACTCGATCGCCGCCGCCACGACCTTCCGCGAAGAGGCCCAGCACCGCCTGTTCGGCCCCGACAAGCAGCACAGCTGAGTCCGGGCAGGGCCCGGCCGGTGCCTGGGTGGGACAGGTCGACTGCCTGGGCGTGGTCGGCCGACTGGCTGGGTGGGGCAGGCCGACTGCCTGGGCGCGGTCGGTCGACTGGCTGGTATGCGCGACCGGTTGACTGCCGCGCCCGGACAGTACCGGCGCGGCTGCCCCCGGGGACTCGAACGTCGTCGATCTGCGGATCGCGGGCCCACGGCGGGCGGTCTCCAGCGGGGGCGTGCACTACGCGTAGTCATAGGTCGGGTGACGTGCTCTATTCGTCGTGACCCGACCTCCTGCTACGCGACGTGCACGGGGCACCCGGAGACCCGTGTCAACGCCGCGGCGTCATCCCGTCCGGCGGTCGCCCCTCGGCCCCTCGTCGCAGGGAGCCTTGTCCTCAGCGCAGTGACCGACGCTTGCGGTGCAGACGGTGGGCGACGATGGACCTCAGAAGCTCACGGGTCCGTTCCCACTCCTCGATGACGTCCTCCCAGGTCAGCCGTAGAACCACATAACCCTGCGCGATCAGCAGCTGATCCCGGCGCCGGTCCTCCGCGTACGCCTCCGGGTCCGTGTGGTAGGCAGCGCTGTCGCACTCGATGATCAGACGCTCACCCACACGGATGTCGGTGCGGCCCACGGCGTCGACGTACCACTGCGGCTCCACCCGAACCCCCAGGCGCTGCAGGTACCTGCGCACCCGGGTCTCCGTGCCCGACTGGGCACGCGGGTCGATGACACCGATGCTCTCGCGCAGCTTCACCGGCAGACCCGCGAGCACCCCGTCGATCTCGTCCGCGCTCAGCAACCCCTGGTTCGCCACGGACTCGAAGGCGATCGCCGCGTCCTCCGCTCCGCGGCAACGTGCGAGGTGGTCCAGTGCGATGCGGATCGGCATGATCGGCTCGAAGTCGGGCCAGCGGTGCTGGTACTTGTGGGGCACGACGTCACGATCAGGGGTGCGCGGCTTCTGCCCGCGCAGGGTCGCCACATGCAGCTTCTCGTCGCGCACCATCCAGACGCCGTGCAACTCCAGGGCGTCCCCGCAGGTGAGACGGGCCCCGATCTTCAACGCTCGGGCAACCTTCGCGGGGGTCTCCGGCGTTCCGTACCATCCGCGCCCGAGCTGGACGAGCGTCCCCTGCGCGACCTCTCGCGCGATCACCCGGCGGGAGATCCCGCTGTCCTCGCGCACGGACGACGGGATCACGTGCAATTCCTTCTTGTGCTCCGATTCCATGTCGCGGAGCCTCTGCCGTGCGCAGTGCCCCCACCAGCCCTCCGCGCCGATTGTGGATGACAGCGTCCACCCCGGGGTTGGGGAGGACTCGCGGTGCCCGCCCCGCTGCGTCTTCGGCGCGGCGCCGACGGGCGCACTGCCCTCGCTCCGCCGGGTCTCGAGCAAGGGCGTGCACTACGCGTAGTCATAGGTCGGGTGACGTGCTCTATTCGTCGTGACCCGACCTCCTGCTACGCGAAGTGCACGGGGTGCCCGGGGACTCGCGCCGAGACGGCGACGCAGGCCCGCGCGACCGCCCACGCGACGTGCGCGTCCACCCGCATCTGCGCGCTCAGTCGACGCCTGCGGACTCAGTCGACCCCGGCGATGCGGAAGCCGACGCCTCCGGCGCGGGGCGCGGACCTGCCGATCGGCCGGCCCGAGCTCTCCGCCTCCTCCTGCAGACGCCGGGTGACGTTGGCGGTCGCGACGGCGGCTTCGGCGGCCTCCGCCCCCTTGTCCTCGATGGAGCCCGCGAGGCCGGCGCGGTCGAGGGCCTGCTGCTCGGTGTCGCAGGTCAGCAAGCCGAATCCGATGGGGATGCCCGTGCGCAGGGTGACGTCGGTGAGCCCCTGGGTCGCGGCCTGGCACACGTACTCGAAGTGCGGGGTCCCTCCGCGGATCACGGTGCCGAGCGCGATGACCGCGTCGGCCGAGGCCGCGGCGTGGAGGGCGGCGACCGGCAGCTCGAACGAGCCCGGGACGCGGACCAGGTCCACGGAGCTGACCTTCGCCTCCTCCAGGGCGCGCGCGGCGCCGTCGATCAGTCCGTTCATGATCTGCTCGTGCCAGCTCGCGGCGACGATCACGACCCTCAGGTCGCTGCCGTCCGTGTTCAGCTGGGGCGCTCCTGCTCCGCTCATGACTGGGGTGTCCTTCCTGTGGTGGTGAGAGGTGTGCTGGCCTGAGTTGTGGCGGCCTGTGTTGCGGTGGCCGGGGTCGTGGTGGTGTCGAGGGGGATGAGGTGCCCCATCGCCTCGGCCTTGGTGCGCAGGTAGCGGGCGTTGTGCGGGGTGCGGCCGACGAGCAGCCGGGTCGTGCGGGCCACGTCGATCCCGTGCCGCGCGAGCTCCTGCGCCTTCTGCGGATTGTTGGTCAGCAGGTCGACGTGCTCGAGGCCCAGGTCGCGGAGGATCGCGGCGGCCGCTCCGTACTCCCGCAGGTCGCCCTCGAAACCGCGCTCCAGATTGGCGGTGAGGGTGTCGAATCCGTGGTCCTGCAGGTCGTACGCGGCGATCTTCTCGAGCAGGCCGATGCCGCGGCCCTCGTGCCCGCGCAGATAGATGACGGCGCCGCCGCGCTCAGCGACCTGGCGCAGCGACTCCTCGAGCTGCGGCCCGCACTCGCACCGCAGGGAGCCGAACGCCTCCCCCGTCAGGCACTCGGAGTGCACGCGGACCAGTGCCGGGGCCACTTCGGAGCCCGGAGCCGCCGCGGGTGCCGGTGCCTCCGCGGAAGCCGGAGCCACCTCGGAAGCCGGGGCCGCCGCGGGTGCTGGGTGCTCGGGCGGGTCCGCCACCAGGGCGACGTGATCCGCGCCCGTGCGCAGGTCGCGGAAGCCGTGGATACGGAACGCGCCGTGCCGCGTCGGCAGGTCGGCGCTGCCCGTGTGCTCGACGCGAGCCGACGCTGCGGCCCGAGGATCGGCCCCGGCGCTGCGCGACTCCTCCTGCCCCGCATCCTGCCCCGCACGCCCGCGGTCACCCGGGTGCCCCGCGAGTCCGTCGACGAGGTCCGCGATCGTGAGCAGCACGAGCCCCTCGTCGGCCGCGAGGACGCTCGCCTCCTCAAGCCGCATGACCTCGCCGTCGTCCCTGACCAGCTCCCCGATCGCGCCGACGGGCGGGAGGCCCGCGGCGCGGCACAGGTCGACCGCGGCCTCGGTGTGCCCGGGCCGCTCGCCGACGCCACCGGGCACGGCGCGCAGCGGGATCACGTGGCCGGGGCGGATGAGGTCCGCGGGCACGGCCCGGGGATCGGCGAGGGCGCGCAGCGTCGTGGCGCGGTCGCTCGCAGAGATCCCGGTGGTGACACCGCGCGCGGCGTCGACGCTCACGGTGTACGCGGTGCGCAGGGAGTCCTCCGTGCGGGGCACCATGAGCGGCAGCTCGAGGTGATCCGCGATCTCGGCGGGCATCGGCGCGCACAGGTAGCCGGACGTCCGCCGCACCATCCAGCCCACCCAGCGCGGGGTCGCGAGCTGGGCGGAGATGATCGCGTCGACCTCGTTCTCACGGTCCTCCGAGTCCGCGACGAGCACGGGCCGACCCGCGCGCAGCTCCGCGAGCGCCGCGTCGATCCGAGCCTCGCGCGTCCCGGGGATCAGGGCCCCGGCCGCCGTCGTGTCCGTCGTCCCTGCCGTCGTCGGCGTCGCCCCGCTCATCGCCGCGCCGCCTCGGCCTCGGGGATCTCGGGGAGCTCGCGCACGTCGAGGGCGTCGGCGGCACCGAGCTCGTCGGCCGCGTCGGAAACTGCCTGATCAGGTGCGTCGGTCCCGACCGCGCCGGTCTGCTGCAGACGCGCGACGTATCGGGCGAGCACGTCGACCTCGATGTTCACCAGGCCCCCCTCGGCGAGGCCGCCCAGGGTGGTGGCCTCGAGCGTCGCGGGGATGAGGGAGACGCCGAAGCTGTCCTCGCCCGCGGAGGTGACCGTGAGGGAGACGCCGGAGACGGTGATCGCGCCCTTCTCGGCGATCAGCGGCGCGAGCGCGGGATCGATGGCGAAGACGAGGTCGACCCAGCGTCCGCCGTCGCGGCGGCTGCGCAGGGTGGCGACGCCGTCGACGTGCCCCTGGACGATGTGGCCGCCGAGACGGGCATCGGCCCGCAGCGCGCGTTCGAGGTTCACGCGCGCGCCGGGGGCGACGTCGCGCAGGGCGGTGCGGCGCAGGGTCTCCGGGACCGCGTCGACCGCGAAGCCGCCGTCGCCGGTGAGGTCGACGACGGTGAGGCACACGCCGTCGACCGCGATCGAGTCGCCGAGGCGGGCGTCGGACGCGGCGAGCGGGCCGCGCAGCTGCAGGCGGGCCTCGCCGCCGGGCAGCGGGGTGAGGGTCTCGAGGGTGCCGATCTCCTCGACGATGCCGGTGAACATGGGGTCTCCTTCCAGGAGCGGACGGTGGGTGGTCCGGTGGTGGGTGGTCCGGTGGTGGGTCCGGTGGTGGG
>NZ_JAKRMO010000044.1:0-37757 GCF_022346485.1 Brachybacterium sp. ACRRE
GTTCCGGGGGTCGGAGGGCGTGTTCTGGGGGTCGGAGGTGGTGCTCTGGGTCATGGCGGTCCTTCCTGCGGCGGGACGACGCGGGCCGACGGCGCGCTGCGCGCGGCTCCTGCGGGTCGTGGTGATCGCACAGTACGTCCTGCGGGCTCGTCGGACCCTGAGCACTCGTAGCATGGCCGGACTCGTCGTCCCCGACCCGCGCCCCGCGCCCGACCCGGACCCGGACCTCGTCCCCGACTCCCCCGGAGGCCACCTTGGCTGAACTGAAGAAGTCCCTCGGCCTGCCCTCGCTGATCGCCCTCGGCGTCGCCGGGGTCGTCGGCTCCAGCTGGATCTACACCTCCTCCTCGTTCTTCGCGGACCTCGGTGCGGGCGGCATGATCATCGGCCTGCTGATCGGCGCGGCCCTCGCCGCCTGCGTGGCCCTCGCCTACGGCGAGATGACCAGCGCCGTCCCCCGCGCGGGCGGCGAGGTCGTGTGGGGATACACGTCGCTCGGACGCTCGGCGGGCTTCGCGACCGGCTGGTTCCACATCGGCGCCTACATCTCCTCCCTCGCCTTCTACGTCACCGCGTTCGGGACGCTGCTGGCGAAGTACATCCCGGCGATGGACGCGATCCCCCTGTACTCGGTCGGCGGCGCTCCCGTGACGCTGCCCGTGCTCGCCGCCGGTCTCGCCCTGACCCTGGTGATCTTCGGGCTCAACTGGTTCGGGGTCTCGCTCGGCGCGCAGATCCAGGTGGTGCTGTTCGGGGCGATGCTGCTGATCGGCGCGGCGCTCGTGATCGGCGCCCTGGTGGTCGGGTCCCCCGCCAACCTGTGGCCGATGTGGACCTCGGAGCAGCCGCCGGTCGCCTCGACCCTGCGGATGGTGGTCCCCGGCATCACCTACGTGGTCGGCTTCTCCCTGGTGGCCGTGCTCGCCGAGGAGTCGAGCCTGTCCCCGCGTCGGGTCGGCCGCGCGGTCGTCGCCACGGTCGGCTGCGCCGCCGCGTTCTACACCGCGGTGCTGCTCGCGACGGCGTACGTGGTCCCGTGGGAGGACGTCGCCGGCATGGACCTCGGGACGATCGACGCCTTCACCGCGGCCGGGCTGCCGCTGCTGGGGCTCGGCGCCTTCCTCATCGCCGTGCTGGGGCTGATCACGAGCTTCCTGGGGCTGTTCGTCGCCTCCAGCCGCGTGGTGCTCGCGCTCGCCCGCTCGCGCCTGCTCCCCCACGGCCTCGCGAAGGTCGACGAGCGCTCGGGCGTGCCGCGCCGGGCGCTGCTGTTCATCCTCGTGGTCACCGTGGCGCTCGGCCTGCTGGGTCCGGGCGCGATCATCTGGTTCCTCGACGCCGGCGGCGTGTTCCTGGGCGTCGTGTGGTTCCTCGTGGTGCTCGCGAAGTACCGTCTGCCGCGCGTCTACCCGGGACTGGACCGCACCTACCGGGCCCGGCCCACGTTCCTCCCGGCCGTCGGCGCCCTCGGCGCCGTGCTCGTCATCGTCTTCACCCTGGTGCCCGTGCCGGGCGTGGAGATGTCCCTGCAATGGCCGCAGGAGTACCTGATCCTCGCCGCCTGGGTGGTGCTGGGCGCGGTCCTGTTCGCCCTCACCCCGCGACCGACGGACCCCGAGCGGGCGTTCGACGAGATGGTCGGCCCTCTCGCGGGGACCCTGCGGGAGGCGAAGCGAGACTGAGGGGATCGGCCGCGCGCACCACGGCGAGCGCGGCCGGCAGCTCCTCGGAGAGCTCGTCCCACGAGCACTCGATCGTCACGTCGGCCGTGCAGCCTCCGCGGCGCAGGGCGTCGAGGAAGGCGGCGATCGGCCAGTCGCCCCGCCCCGGCGGGGTGCGGCCGCTGTCGGCGACGTGGATGTGGCCGACCCGGGAGGCGTGGGCCTCGACCGCGCCCAGTGACTCGCGCTCGTGCTGGACGTGGAAGAGGTCGGCGACGACGCGCATGCGCTCGAGGCCGTGGGCGTCGAGGAAGCGGGCGGCCTCGGCGATCGTGTGGATCAGGTCGGTCTCCTCCCGGCGGAGGGGCTCGAGGATGATCTCGAGGTCCCTCTGCTCCGCGAGCTCCCGCGCGAGGCGAAGGACCTCCGCGAAGCGGGCCTCGCCGTCCTCGCGCGGCACGTCGGCCCCGATCGTCCGGGCGGCGCCGCTGCCCAGCACCACCTTCGCGCCGGGGCGGGCGATCGCCGCGACGGCGTCGAGCGCCGTGGTGAGGTACGCGCAGATCACCACGAGCGGCACCGAGGGATCGGAGACCCGCAGGGTCGAGGGCACCAGCACGGCGCACGAGCCGATGGGCTCCACGGGAGCGACCTGCGCGGCGCGCCACTCACCGGGAGAGGCCTCGACGACGAGCCCGCCGACGACGGTCGGCTCGAGGTGATCGGCCCCGGCGCGCAGGGCCGCGGACTGCTGGGAGATGTCTGCGATGACTCCGTGGGGCACGGGGACTCCTCGTCGATCGTGCGTGCCGGGATGCATGGATCCTGACACGTTTCAACCCTCACGGCCAGCGTCTCGGCGACATCCGGAGCATCCTGCGCTCCGCCGACGACAACACCGTGCAACCGCTTTCCAGCTCAGGTGAGCGTGATCACACTCGTGCGGCATCAGTGCACTTGCACGCATCGAGCGCCGACCCCGCACCGGAGCGGGCGGGCGCGATGCCGCCCCGCAGGCCGCACGACAGCCCGGACGGCGCGAGGACGCGCCCGTCGCACAGCGAGGAGCCGCATGTCCCTCACCCGCCGCACCCTGCTCGCCGCCTCCGGCGCCGGTGCCGTCGCCGTCGGCGGCGCCGCCTGCGGATCCGGTGGGGCGATGGATCCCTCCGCGCCCCTCGACATCGACGTCGCCGACGCCGACCTCTCCGGGTCGATCGCCCTGCTCACCCCGGATTTCGTGGGCGATGACCGCGCCGCGCTCGACGACGACGTCATCGCCCCCTTCACGAAGCGGACCGGCGTCGACGTCTCCGTCGACCAGGTCGACTGGAACAAGCTCAACGAGAAGATCTCCACCGGCATCGCCGGCGGCATCATCGCCGACGTGATCATGACCGGTGTCGGCTGGACCCAGCCCTTCGCCGAGAAGGGCATCTTCGCCGAGATCCCCGCCGACTTCATCGAGAGCCTCGGGTACGACGAGAGCGTGCTCGTGTCCACCCGCTACGACGGCCGGTACTACTCCCTCCCGCAGGCCCTGGACCTGCGCTTCATCGGCTTCCATCCCGAGCTGCTCGAGAAGAGGGGCATCGACTCCGCGCCCGAGTCCCTCGACGAGCTCGCCCAGGCGGCCGCGGAGCTCACGGGGGACGGCGTGGTGGGCCTGGACTTCCTCTCCGGCAGCGCCGGCAGCGCACGGCAGGCCTTCGTGTTCCTCCTCTACGCCTTCGGCGGCACCATGTTCAGCGACGACGGGCTGGCGCCCCGGCTGCAAGAGGAGCCCGGGCGGCTCGCCCTGCAGTGGATGCTCGACTGCATGGACACCGGCGCGATCGACTACTCGATCCAGGCCGCGGAGGGGCAGCCCTCGCCCTTCCAGCAGAAGACGGCCGCCATGTCGCTGGTCTCGACCGGGAACTGGCCCACCTGGCAGACGATGACGCCCGACCTGTGCGAGAAGGGCGCCGTGGGGACGTTCCTGCTGCCCAGCGGCGTCGACGCCGACCCGGTCATGTTCCAGGGCGGCACCTTCATCTCGATCTCGAGCCTGTCGAAGAACAAGGACGCCGCGGCGGCCTTCATGAAGCACATGCTCGACCCCGACATCCTCGGGAAGGCGAGCGCCGCGACCGGCAAGGTGCCGCCCACGCCCGACATCCCCGAGACCGAGGGCATCCGCAGCAATCTGCTGATGACCTTCGGCCTCGAGAACCTCCCCTACGCGGGGGCGACCGAGGGCGGCTCCGCCGCCTACATGGAGGTCAGGAGCAATCTCGACGGCATCGTCGAGACCTGCCTGACCGGCAGGGCCTCGGTCGACCAGACCCTGGCCGACATGAAGAAGCTGTGCGACGGCGCGATCAGCAGGATCTGAGGACCGGACCATGACGACCACCGCCCCCACCACGTCCACGGGTCTCACGGCCGCCGCCGCGGGTCCCCCTGCTCCCGAGCCGCGGCGACGCCGCTCCGTGCGCACCGCCGAGAAGCGCTGGGGGCTGCTGCTCGCGGCCCCGGCGACCCTGCACACGCTGATCTGGATCGGTGCGCCGATCGTCGTCGCGATCGTCCTCAGCTTCACCGCCTACGACATCATCCACGCCCCGGAGTTCTCCGGGCTCGAGAACTACGCGACGATCTTCACCGATGGCCTGTTCTGGCTCTCCGTGCTGCACAACGTGATCATCGCGGCCGTCGGGATCCCCATCTCGATGTTCCTCGCGCTCGTGTTCGCCACGATGCTCAACCGGGCCCTGCCGGGCCGCGGCGTGTTCCGGGTGATGATCTTCCTGCCCCACATCACGGCCACCGTGGCCGTCGCGATGATCTGGCTGTGGATCTACAGCCCGTCGCAGAGCGGCCTGATGAACGTGGTGCTGGGGCTCGTGGGGATCAAGCCGCTGCCCTTCCTCACCAATCCCGACCTGGCGCTGGGCAGCGTCATCCTGGTGACGATCTGGCAGGGCATCGGGCTGAAGTTGCTCATCTACCTGGCGGCGCTGCAGGGCGTCGACGAGCAGATGTACGAGGCGGCGGACCTGGACGGCGCGAACTTCGTGCAGAAGTTCTTCCGCATCACCGTGCCGATGCTGAAGCCGGCGACCTTCTTCATCCTGGTCACCTCGCTGATCTCGAACTTCCAGACCTTCGACCTCATCTACATCCTCACCGAGGGCGGTCCCGCGAACTCGACCTCCGTGGTCACCTATCGCATCTACCAGACGGCGTTCCAGGAGTTCCGCGTGGGGCTCGCCAACGCCCAGTCGGTGATCCTGCTGCTGATCCTGGTGGTGCTCGCGTTCCTGTCCCGCCGCATCGTCGGAGGCACCGATGACGACTGACCACGCCCCGAGCATCACCGGCACCGCCCCGTCCGCGACGCCCGCACGGGACCACAGCCTGCGACGGCGCAAGCGCACCTCGAACGCGCTGGTCCTGGCGTTCCTCATCGTCGCCTCGGTGATCATGGCCGCGCCCTTTCTGTGGATGGCGATCTCCTCGATCCGCGATCCCACGGAGCTCGCCCAGGTGCCGATGCCGCTGATCCCGAAGGATCTGCGGCTCGAGAACTACAGCGAGGCGCTGGGCCGGGCGCCGTTCGCGACCTATGCGCGCAACAGCCTGATCCTCGCGACCGCGGCCGCGGCGCTCAACGTGGTCTTCGCGTCCGCTTGCGGGTACGCCCTGGCCAAGCTGAGGTTCCGGCTCGCGCCGGCTGTGTTCGGCTGGATGGTCGCGTGCATCATGATCCCGTTCTACGCGACGGTGATCCCGGTCTTCCTCATGGTGCGCCACATGCCGCTGTTCGGCGGGAACACCCTCATGGGCGTGGGCGGTACCGGCTGGATCGACACCTGGTGGGCGCTCATCGTCCCCGGCGCCGTCTCACCGTTCATGGTGTTCCTCTTCCGCCAGTTCTACGTCTCCACGCCCTCGGAGCTCATCGAGGCCGCGCGGCTGGACGGGGTGAGCGAGTTCGGGATCTTCACGCGGATCATCACCCCGCTGATCCGGCCCGGGCTGCTGACCGTGGCCCTGCTGAGCTTCGAGGCCGGCTGGAACAACTTCCTGTGGCCGCTGCTGGTGACGACCTCCGACGACCTGCGCGTCATCCAGGTCGGCATCGCCTCCTTCAGGCAGGAGGCATCGACGGACTGGCACCTGCTGATGGCGGGGACGACGCTCGCCGCGGTGCCGATGATCGTGCTGTTCCTGATCTTCCAGCGGTACTTCGTGCAGGGCTTCGCCTCCTCGGGGATCAAGTGACGTCGGAACCGGCGGACGAGGCCCGGGGACTGCTGCGGTTCTTCGTGGTCCCGGGCGCGCTGATCGCGACGAACTGGGCGGCGCTGCTCGGTGCGCTCACCGTGATCGGCCTGGTGCCGGCGCTGGCGGCGGCGACGCGCACGACGAGCCGCCTGCGTGAGCAGCCCGACGTCGCCTTCCGATCGACGCTCTCCCGCGCCCTCGGCACCCTGCGGCGGGACGCCCCGACATCGGTGCTCACCGTGCTGGTGATCCTCGCGATCGGCTTCGACGCGCTGTTCGTCGCATCCCTTCCCAGCCCGTCCCGGGTGTTCGTGGCGGGGATCCTGATCCCGCCCGCCTGGGCGACGATCGCGTGGATCTCCGCCTACGTCCGGGTGGCGGCCGAGTCCGGGACGGTGAGCTGGTTCGAGGTCGCGCGCGAGGCGATGGGGCTGTGCGTCTCCCGTCCCCTGCGCGCGGCGCTGGCCCCCGCGGCGGTCATCGCCCTGTCTCCGCTCTGGCTGCTGGCGCCGCTCACGATCGCGTGCGGTTTCTCGGTCCCGCCTCTGGTCGTCGGGGCCCTGTGGGGAGCGTGGGGTGCGGACGCTCGAGAGCCGCGGACGCCAGCCCGCGCACGCCGCACGAGCTGAGGTGGTCTCAGGGTCCGTTCCGACCCCGGGATCACGCCCGGCTCACAGCTCCCGCATAATCTGGGCCATCCGGTCCATCGACTCCCCCGCCTCGCGCAGGCCCACACGGTTCAGGTGCCCGTGGCTCACGCCGCGGCGCACCACGTGCTCGACGTCGACGTCGGCCTGCGCGAGCTGGTCGGCGTAGGCGCGGGAGCTGACCCGCAGGTCGTCGAACTCGTCGGACTCGATGAACGTGCGGGGCAGGGCCGCGAGGCGCTCGGCGGAGGCGAAGGCGGGGAACACGGTGGCGCCGGCCTCCTCGGGGTCCCCGCCCACGTAGGCCGTGCGCATGATCTGCATCGTCTCCGGCGGGAAGCGCAGCACGGGCGGGGTGACGGAGAGCGCCGCCTCCTCCTCGGCCGTGGGCTCCGGGAGCGAGGCATGGGCGACGGGGTACATGAGCAGGGAGGCGGCGAGCGGGATGCCCTCCTCGGTGAGGCGCAGGGTCGTGGCCGCCGCGAGGTTCCCTCCCGCGCTCGCTCCGCCCAGGGCGATCCTCAGCGGGTCGGCGCCCAGCTCGTCGGCGCTCTCGCGGGCCCAGTGCACAACGGCGCACACGTCGTCGCCGGGGATCGGGGCGTGCACCCCGCCCCGCGATCCGCCGACGCTGCGGGCGGCATTCCCGCCCATCTCCGGGGGCTCGTCGCACAGGCGGTAGTCGACGGACACCACGACGGCGTCGGCCCTGCCGGCGACGCCGCGCGCGACCTGATCGGCCTCGGGCATCTCGAGGTCGCCGTGCATGAAGGAGCCGCCGTGGCACCACACCAGCAGCGGGCGCGCCGAGAACGACGGCCCCTCCGGGGTGTACACGCGCACCGGCACGGGACCGTGCGGTCCCGGGACCTCGCGATCGAGCGTCCCGACCGCCCAATCCTCCGCCTCGCCGTAGGGGGCGTCCCACGCCTCACGGACCTCCTCGTCCACCTCCTCCCAACCGGCCGCGTCGCCGAGGTCGCGCATGCGCCGTGCCATCTCTCCGTGAGGAGGCTGCGTGGGCGACGGGGAGGGGGTCTCGGACGGTAGGTCGGCGGGCATCAGTGCTCCGATCGGTCGGGGGGAAGCGCTCGCGCAGGCCGACGGACGGGCACCGCTGCGAACCCAGGAGGAGCTCCGATCCTTTCACATCGAGGACTCCGCCCGGGGTCGACGGCGAGGCGGCGGACCGTGCGCGGATCAGCCCAGCGCGTCCATCAGGAGGTCGACGGACTCCTCCCCCACGAGGCGGTGACCTGCATCGGTGACCACGAGCCGGGCTCCGCGGCCGACGTCGCGGGCACCCTCCCGATCCGCCTCGAGCCGCGCGAACGAGGCCCGGGCGGCGGCGATCGGGAACAGCGGGTCCGCCTCCCCCGCTTCGAGGACCAGGGACCGTGGCGCGACGAGCGCGGCGATCTCGGCCATCTCGAACGCGGGCAGCAGCCCCGGTACGACATTGCACGGGCAGTGGGGGCGCGCGGCGATGCTCGCGGCGAAGGACGAGAAGAAGTTCGCGACCAGGGCCGCGCGAAGTCGGGTGTCGAGCGCTGCGAGGAGCAGAGCGACGGCGCCTCCGCCGGAGCCGCCGACGACCCCGACCCGCTCCGCGTCGACATCGGCCCGCGATCGCAGCGCCGAGACCGCGGCCGAGGCGTCCGCGACCCGTGCGCCGAGCACGGGACTGCCGTGCAGGAGATACCGGGCGGCGTCGACCGCGCAGCTGCTCTCGGCAGGGCCGTACGGGGCGGCGCCCGGCGCGGGCGGCGTGCGCCGCTGTCCGAAGGAGATCATCTCCGGCACGAGCACGGCGACGCCCCGGTCGACGAGACGCCGGGCGATCGCCCCGTGGTACGCGTCGCCGTCGCCGACGAGCGCGCGCATCCCCGCCCCGTGCCCCGGGACGAGCACGACGGCCGCTCCGCTCGCGCGCCCGGGGGCGGGGCGCTTCAGGAGAGCGGGGAACGGGTCCCTGCCCTCGGGCGCCACCTGCACGGCCGCGGGTTCGCCGGGTGCCGGCGCCTCCGGGCCGGCGTCGGGGCCCGGGCCCGGGACCGGCGACGCGGGGCCGACGAGGTGCGCGGCGGGGGCGAGCGCGCCGGGGCCATCGCATCCGAGCAGGGCGCGAAGACGGGCGCGCGCGGCCTCGCGCGGATCCGGGGGCGGCGCCTGGTCGGTCTGCGTCATCACGACTCCATCTTCCCGCCACAGACCGGCCCCGGGCGCCGCTCGGGGCAGCGCGGCCGCATCCGCTTGACGAATGAATCGTTTCAGATCTACGGTGTGCATCGCCGGCCCACCACGGCCCCGCCCGCAGCACGGAGATCGCGCCGCGGACCGCACCCCTCGACCGGCCCCGCAGCACGACGAAGGAGTCAGCGCTCATGCCCATCGGCCGACCCAAGCCACTGACCGGCTGGAAGGCGACCGCGGCCGTCTCGATGTCCAACTACATCGATTCCGGCTCGATCATCGCGATCGCCACGTCCCTGGGGTTCTGGGGCGCCGCCTACTTCCCCGACGACAGCGGACGCATCGCCGGGCTGCTCGCCGCCTTCAGCTCGAACGCCTTCGGCGCCGCCGTCGGCGCGCTCATCGGCGGTCCGCTCTGCGACAAGTACGGCCGCAAGTTCATCTACACCTACGACCTGCTGCTGTACGCGGTCGGCGGTCTGATCGCGACGTTCGCGATGAACCTGCCGATGCTCTTCGTCGGCTTCATCGTCATCGGCCTCGCGGTGGGCGCATCGGTGCCCGCAGGCTGGACGTACATCGCGGAGTCCGCGCCGACGCATCAGCGCGGGCGCCACATCGGCGCCACCCAGCTGGCATGGTCCGTCGGCCCGTTCATCGGCTTCGGCCTCGCCGCCCTGCTCTCGCCCCTGGGCCTGGTGGGCAGCCGGATCATCTTCGCGCACCTCGTGGTGATCGCCCTGGTCACCTGGTACATCCGGCAGGGCCTCTACGAATCCGAGGCGTGGCAGAAGTCCAAGGGCGGACAGCAGGCCAAGGCCCCGTCGATCTGGACCTCCCTGCGCGGCCTGTTCAGCCGCAAGGCCAACATCACGGCGCTGCTGTTCCTGGTGGCGATCTACACCTTCTGGAACCAGGCGGCGAGCCAGAACGGGATCTTCCTGCCCACGATCCTGTCGTCGATGGGCTTCGGGACGCTCGCCTCGGACCTCTTCTCGATGCTCACCTGGGCGTTCGTCATCATCGGCACGATCGTGTTCATGGTCTTCGTCGACAAGGTGTCCTACCGCTGGTTCTTCCTCGTCGGCGGGGCGATGGCCGTGGTCTCGTGGGTCGTCCTCGTCTTCGGCCCGTCCACCGCGGCGGCCACCGCCTTCGGCTACGCGATCCTGTGGGGGCTCTCCTCCGGCCCGTCGGCCCAGGCCTTCTACTCGGTGTGGTCCCCCGAGCTGTTCGCGACGCCGTACCGCGCCGGGGCCCAGGGACTGGTCTTCTTCACCGTCCGCGTCGCCTCGGGCATCATCTCGCTGGTCTTCCCCGTGATCCTGATGGGCGCGAACGGTCTGCTCATCGACGGCCTGATCCTCATCGCCTTCCTGCTCGCCTCGACGCTGATCGGCACGATCTTCGCCCCGCGCACCCAGGGCAAGGAGCTGCGCGAGATCGAGATCGAGCGGTACGGCGAGGTCGTCTCGGCCGGACTGCTCGATGCCGAGGCGGGACGCCCCCGGACCGACGACGAGGGGCGCTGACCATGCACCACGACGACCTCCGCCCGATCCCAGGAGCCCGGTCATGACCACAGACGCCGTGTCCGCCCGCGCTCCCCATCCGTGGCACGTCGCGATCGTCTGCGGCATGGCCTCCTACATCGACGCCGCCGCGATCGTGAGCTCCGGGATCGCCCTGGTGATCTACCAGCAGGCGATCGGCCTGACGAACGGCCAGGTGGGGATCCTCTCCGGGCTGCTCACCTTCTGCATCGCGATCGGCGCGATCACGGGCGGGCGACTGGGCGACCGGCTCGGCCGACGCCACGTCTTCATCGCGACGATGGCGATGGTGGTCCTCGGGGCCGTGCTCCTCGTCCTCGCGGGCACCTTCACCAGCCTGCTGCTGGGCACGGTGCTCGTGGGACTCGGCACCGGCGCCGACCTGCCGGTCTCGCTCGCCACGATCTCCGAGGCCGCGACCGACGCGAACCGCGGGAAACTGCTCGGCTTCTCCCAGGTCCTGTGGACCGCGGGCATCCTGGGGACGACGGCCACCTCCGCCGTGGTGGGAGGAATGGGCCACCTGGGCGGGCAGATCATGTTCGCCATGATCGGGGTGATCGCGCTCGTGGTCCTCGCGCTGCGGCTGACGATCCCGGAGTCCCGCTCGTGGCAGGACGCCCACGCCGAGCGCCTCGCCGGGGCCGACACCGTCCGCGCCCAGCGCACCGGCCTGGAGGACCTGCTGACCGAGCGCCTCTATCTCGTGCCCTTCGCCGCGATCCTGGTGTTCTACTTGCTCACCAACATCGGCGCGAACACGGGCGGCCAGTTCGGCACCTGGATCGCGGTGAACGTCGTGGGCGTCTCGGTGCAGCTGAACTCCCTGATCAGCCTGGTGCTGTTCCCCGCCGGGTTCCTCTGGGCGTTCCTGTTCATGCGGATCGTGGACACGCCGCACCGCATGACCTGGTTCCTCGTGGGCGCCGTGGCGCTGGTGGTCTCCTACCTGCTGCCCGCCGTGCTGGGCTTCTCCCTGCCGGTCTGGATCATCATGCAGATCGTCAACGGCTTCGGCGGCGGCTTCGCCTTCGAGGCCATCATGAAGGTCTGGTCCCAGGAGTCCTTCCCCACGCTCATGCGCTCGAGCGCGCAGGGCACCACGATCGCCGTGGCCCGCGTGATCGCGGCCGTCGCCGGCATCCTCACCCCGTCCCTGCTGTACGCGAACCCTCGCGCCTTCTACGCGGGGATCGCCGCGGTGGTGCTGATCGGCGTGGTCGTCGGCCATCTCGTGTTCCGATCCCGCCGCGCGAACCTCTTCGACGTCGAGGCGAAGGACCTCGGCGAGGCGCAGGAGGAGCTGATGGAGCAGGGGCTCCGCGCCGATGCTCCCGCAGGACCGTCCGCCGGGGCCCGCCCCGGACCGCCCTGACCGCCGCTCCACTTCCGTCGTCCCGACCCACGATCCCAACCCACCCGCTCGATCCTCCCGTTCACCCCGCTCTACCGCTCCACCCGCGAAGGAGACCGCCCCATGACGCAGCTGACCGCCCTCCCCGACCCGATCGCCCGCGACCTCGCCGACTTCTCGATCGAGGTGCCCAGCTGGGGCTACGGGAACTCCGGCACCCGCTTCAAGGTGTTCACGACGCCCGGCACCCCGCGCGACCCGTACGAGAAGATCGCCGACGCCGCCCAGACGCACGCCTTCACCGGCGCCGCCCCGCGGGTCTCGCTGCACTACCCGTGGGATCGGGTCGAGGACTTCGGGGCACTGGCCGACTACGCCCGTGAGCAGGGCGTCACCGTCGGCATGATCAACTCCAACACCTTCCAGGACGACACCTATAAGTTCGGCTCCCTCACCCACGGCGACAAGGCCGTGCGCCGCCAGGCGATCGACCACCACCTCGAGTGCATCGACGTCATGCGGGCGACCGGTTCGAAGGAGCTGAAGATCTGGCTGGCCGACGGCACGAACTACGCCGGCCAGGACTCGATCCGGGAGCGCCAGGACCGCCTCGCCGAGTCCCTGCAGGAGGTCTACGGCGGCCTCGCGGACGACGAGCGCCTCGTGCTCGAGTACAAGTTCTTCGAGCCGGCGTTCTACCACACGGACGTCCCGGACTGGGGCACGAGCCTGCTGCACTGCCTCGCCCTCGGCGAGAAGGCGATGGTGGTGCTCGACACCGGCCATCACGCGCCCGGCACCAACATCGAGTTCATCGTGGCCCAGCTGCTGCGCCAGCAGCGCCTGGGCGCCTTCGACTTCAACTCCCGCAACTACGCGGACGACGACCTCATCGTGGGGGCCGCCGATCCCTTCCAGCTGGTGCGGATCCTCTTCGAGATCGTGCAGCAGGGCGCCCACCGGCCGGAGTCGGGCGTGAACTTCATGCTCGACCAGTGCCACAACCTGGAGTCGAAGATCCAGGGCCAGATCCGCTCCGTGATGAACGTGCAGGAGGCCCTGGCCAAGGCGCTGCTCGTGGACCGCGAGGCCCTCGCCGACGCCCAGCGCCGCAACGACGTGCTCGAGGCGAGCGGCATCCTCATGGACGCCTTCTGGACCGACGTCCGCCCGGCGCTCGAGGCCTTCCGCGAGGAGCACGGTCTGCCGGCCGATCCCTTCGCGGCGTTCCGCGCGAGCGGCTACGAGGAGAAGGTCGCCGCCGAGCGCGTGGGCGGCGACCAGATGGGCTGGGGCGCCTGACCCCTCGCCCGTCGGCCGGACCCCGTCTCCCCTCCGCATCCTCGACAGGAGAAACTTCATGACCACTGCCCGCGAGACCATCGACGCGCTCCTGGAGCGCTCCCACCAGCTGGGCGCGGACCCGCGCACCACGAACTTCGCCGGCGGCAACACGTCGGCCAAGGGCACCGACACCGACCCCGTGACCGGTCAGGACGTCGACCTGCTGTGGGTCAAGGGCTCCGGCGGCGACCTCGGCACCCTGCAGGAGAAGGGCCTCGCGGTGCTGCGCCTGGACCGCGTGCGCGCGCTGCGCGACGTCTACCCGGGCGTGGAGCGCGAGGACGAGATGGTCGCGGCCTTCGACCACTGCCTGTTCGGGAAGGGCGGCGCCGCACCCAGCATCGACACCGCGATGCACGCCCTCGTCGACGCCGCGCACGTGGACCACCTCCACCCCGACGCGGGCATCGCGATCGCGACCGCTGCGGACGGCGAGCGCCTGACCCGCGAGATCTTCGGCGACGACGTGGTGTGGGTGCCGTGGCGTCGGCCCGGCTTCCAGCTGGGCCTCGACATCGCGGCCATCAAGGAGGCGAACCCCCAGGCCATCGGCTGCATCCTGGGTGGCCACGGCATCACCGCCTGGGGCGAGACCTCGCAGGAGGCCCAGCAGCGCTCCGAGCGGATCATCCGCGAAGCCCAGTCATATCTCGACGCCCACGGCGCCGCCGATCCCTTCGGCGCGCACGATGCGTCCCGCGAGGCGCTGCCCGAGGACGAGCGCCGCGCGAAGGCCTCGGCGCTGCTCCCGGTGATCCGCGGGCTCGCCTCGACCGATGCGCCGATGATCGGGCACTGGACCGACACCGAGGACGTCCACGAGCTCCTGGCCGGGGAGAAGCTCGCGGCCCTCGCCGAGCTCGGCACGTCGTGCCCCGATCATTTCCTGCGCACGAAGGTCAAGCCGCTGGTCCTCGACCTGCCGTCGGACGCCTCGACCGAGGAGCAGGTGGCGCGCCTGCGCGAGCTGCACGAGGCCTACCGCGAGGACTACGCCGCCTACTACGCGCGCCACGCCTCGCCGGACTCCCCCGCCATGCGCGGCGCGGATCCGGCGATCGTGCTGGTCCCGGGGGTGGGCATGTTCTCCTTCGGGGCCGACGCGCAGACCGCGCGGGTGGCCGGCGAGTTCTACGTCAACGCGATCCGGGTGATGCGCGGCGCCGAGTCCGTCTCGACCTACGCGCCGATCGACGAGGCGGAGAAGTTCCGCATCGAGTACTGGACGCTCGAGGAGGCGAAGCTCCAGCGCCGCCCGAAGCCCAAGCCGCTCGCGACCCGCGTCGCGCTCGTGACCGGCGCCGGATCCGGGATCGGGAAGGCGACCGCCGAGCGGCTCGTCGCCGAGGGCGCGTGCGTGGTCATCGCCGACCTGAACCTGGAGAACGCCCAGGCGGTCGCCGAGGAGCTCGGCGGACCGGACCGCGCCGTGGCCCTGCGGGCCGACGTCTCGGACGAGGCGTCCGTGGTGCAGATGGTGGCCGATGCGGTGCTCCCCTTCGGCGGCATCGACCTGATCGTCAACAACGCCGGGCTCTCCCTCTCCAAGCCGCTGCTCGAGACGACGGCGAAGGACTGGGACCTCCAGCACGACGTGATGGCGCGCGGCAGCTTCCTGGTCTCCCGCGAGGCGGCCCGGGTGATGATCGACCAGGCGATGGGCGGGGACATCATCTACATCTCCTCGAAGAACTCCGTGTTCGCGGGGCCCAACAACATCGCCTACTCGGCGACCAAGGCCGATCAGGCCCACCAGGTGCGCCTGCTCGCCGCCGAGCTCGGCGGCCACCAGATCCGCGTCAACGGCATCAACCCCGACGGGGTCGTGCGCGGCTCCGGCATCTTCGCGGGCGGCTGGGGTGCGAGCCGCGCGAAGGTCTACGGGGTCAAGGAGGAGGAGCTGGGCGAGTTCTACGCCCAGCGCACCCTGCTCAAGCGCGAGGTGCTCCCCGCGAACGTCGCGAACGCCGTGTTCGCGCTGACCGCGGGCGACCTCTCCCACACCACCGGTCTGCACATCCCCGTCGACGCGGGGGTCGCGGCCGCGTTCCTGCGATGAGCCCGGGACCGGCGGCCGACGGGTCGCGCCCGCAGGCGGACGGGGCCGACGGGGCGCGACTGCGGGCAGAAGGGGCGGACGGGGCGCGCCCGCGGGCCGACGATCGGCCTCTCGCCGTGGCCGCGATCGACCTGGGCGCGACCTCGGGACGCGTGATGGTCGGTCTTCTGCACCCGTCGCCCTCCGCCGCGACCGACGACGGCGGCCGCGGCGACTGCGGCCGCGGCGACGACGACAACGACAACGACGACCAGACCGGCCGCCTCGACCTGCACGCCGCGCACCGCTTCGAGAACCGCCTCGAACGACGCGATGGTCATCTGAGCTGGGACATCGATGCCCTGTGGGAGCAGGTGCGGCAGGGGCTCACGGCCGCCGAGCGTCTCGCACGGGACCTCGGCGCGGACGGCATCGCCTCGATCGGCGTGGACTCGTGGGCCGTCGACTACGCCCTCGTCGGCCCCGACGGCGAGCGGATCGGCGAGGTGATCGCCTACCGCGACGATCGCACCGACAGCGCCGCGGAGAGCGTCGCCCGCCGCGTCGACGTCGGGCGGCAGTTCGCGCTGACCGGCATCGCCCAGCAGCCCTTCAACACCCTCTACCAGCTCGCCGTCGACGATCGCCTCGCGAATGCCCCCGACGGCACGCAGGCGCTGCTGGTCCCGGACCTGCTCTCCTTCCTGCTCACCGGCGAGCGCCGCACGGAGCTCACGAATGCCTCGACGACCGGGATGCTCGCGGCAGGTGAGAACGCCTGGTCCCCCGAGCTGCTGGGGGCCGCGGGCGTCACGAAGGAGCAGTTCGCGCCGCTCGTCCGGCCCGGTGAGCGCGTCGGCACGGTCCGCAGCGACCTCGCGCGCGAGCTGGGCATCGGTGAGGTGCCGGTGATCGCCGTCGGCTCCCATGACACGGCCTCGGCGGTGCTCGCCGTCCCCGCCGCGGAGGACGACCCCGTCGCCTTCATCTCGTCCGGCACCTGGTCGCTGATCGGCCTCGAGCTCGAGTCGCCCGTCCTCACCGAGGCGGCCCGCGGGGCCGGTTTCACGAACGAGCGCGGCGTCGACTCCACGTTCCGCTTCCTCAAGAACGTGGCGGGGATGTGGCTGGTCAGCGAGTCGATCGCGCAGTGGGAGGAGTCCGGGGCGCGCATCGACCTCGACGACCTGCTCGCCGCCGCGGCAGCGGTCCCCGGCGACAGGTTCCGGATCGACCCGACGGACCCGTGCTTCCTCGCCCCGGGCCGGATGGCCGACCGCGTGGCCGATGCCGCCCGCGTGATCGGCGGCGACGAGGAGCGCCCGCGCACCCCGGCCCAGCTGGTGCGCTGCATCCTCGAATCCCTCGCCGAGACCTACCGGGACGAACTGCACGCGGCATGCCGTCTGGCGCGCCGCCCGCTGCCGGAGCGACTGCACGTGGTGGGCGGCGGCAGCCGGAACCGCCTGCTCAACCAGCTGACCGCGGACGCCCTGGGCATCGAGGTCGTCGCGGGGCCGATGGAGGCGACCGCACTGGGGAACCTCACGCTGCAGGCCCGCGCCCTCGGCGCGATCCCCCACCGCCCCGGCTCGATCCGCGAGCTGGTCCGCGCGAGCGTGGAGCTGGAGGTGTTCGCGCACGGAGGGACCTCGGCATCGAGCGCTCGGTGAGGACCGCTCAGGCCCTCCGCCACGCCTGACGGGCGAACACCGACGCGTAGGCGGCCGTGCAGGCGGCGAGGGTGAGACCGGCGAGGGCGCGTCCGGCGGCCGGGTCGAGATCCCCGCGCAGGACGAGCACGATCGCCGCACCCGCCCCCAGGCAGCCGACCAGCGCGGCGGCGACGTGCAGCATGTGGGCCTGGACCAGGCGGAACAGGGCGAAGTGCGCCGCGACGATGAAGGCGACCGCCGGCACGACCAGGGCGCCGTGCCCTGTTCTGCCCAGCAGCACGCAGACGAGCGGGATCACGAGCACCTCGATGCCGGCGAAGATCCCGGCCGCCCGGCCGGAGACGAGCCCTCCGCGCTCCCTGTCGCGCCGCGCGGACCGGGGTCGGCCGCCCCCGCTCCGCCGATCCCGTCGGCCGCGCACCAGGGCGACCGCGCCCATGATGACGGCGAGCCCTCCGAGCACCATGCCGACGACGGCGATGACGGGGAGCGTCTCCAGGGCGTTGGAGGACCAGGCGGTCGTCATGAGTCCCATGAAGACGGTGAGGCCGGCGAAGACGCGTCGTTCGGTGGTCATGGGTCGATCCTGCCGATCCGGCGGGCGCGCCGGATCCGTTCCCTGTCACTCCCGGCCCATGACAACCGTCATCGAGATGCGGCCGGGACCGGGCTCATCCGCGCGAGGACCCGCGCCGCACCAGCTCCGGGCTGAAGCGCACGTGCCGGTCCACGGCGTCGGCCCCGGCGCTGATCTTCTCCTCGAGCAGGGCCAGGGCCGTGCGGCCCATGAGCTCGGAGGGCTGGGCGATGGAGGTCAGCGGGACCACGGTGCTGCGGGCGAAGGCGATGTCGTCGTAGCCGACCATCGCGATCTCATCGGGCACGGCGATCCCTGCCTCGTAGGCGAAGGCCTGCATCATGCCGACGGCCACGAGGTCGTTCACGCAGAACACACCGTCGGGCCGGTCCCCAGGTGAGCGCTCGGCGATCTCGGAGCCGGCGGCGCGCCCGGCGAGGACGCTGAGGTCGTCGGCCTCGATGAGCTCGAGCTCGAGCCCGGCCTCCGCGGCGGCGGCCTCCGCGCCCTCGATGCGGGCGGAGACCTGATGGAGGTCCCCGCGGGCGAAGACCATGGCGGGGCGCCGCGCACCGCCCTCGACGAGGTGGGCGACGGCCAGGCGTCCTCCCTCGACGTCGTCCACGGAGACGGTCGAGCCGCCGGCGCCCCCGCCCGCGCGTCCGCCCGAGCCTCGTTCCCCCTCGTCCTCGACCATCACCACGGGGGTGCCGCGGTCGACGATCGAGCGGACCAGCTCGCGGTCGGTGCCCGCGGAGGCGAGGAGGATGCCGCGCACGCGCTGCTCCTCGAAGAGGGAGAGGTAGAGCTTCTCGCGCTCGGCGCTGTTGCCCGAGCTGCCCACGATCACGGCGAGCCCGGAGTCCTCGGCGGCGGCCTCCATGCCGTGCACGAGGTCGGCGTAGAAGGGGTTCGTCGAGTCCAGGACGATCGCGCCGACGGTCCGCGAGCGCCCCATCTTCAGCAGGCGCGCGGCGTCGTTGCGCACGTAGCCGAGGTCGGCGATGGCCTGCTCGACGCGGGCCCGACGGTCCGCGGAGACGATGTCGGGACGGTTCAGCACGTTCGAGACGGTGCCCACGGACACCCCGGCCGCACGGGCCACGTCCTTCATGCCGACCGGTCGCGAGTTCCCCACGGGGCCGACGCTACCCCACGACGCGCCCATGACCGGCGGGATCCCGGCGAAGAGGCCTGCGGACCCGCCCACGCAGCCGAACGCGGTCCCGCCCGCGGGCACACCCCGGTCCCGCCTGCACGCCCGATGGCATTCGCCCATCGACCCACATGCCGCACCACTCTTGCAACGTTTCATCAACCGTGGTGGACTGACACCGCACCGCGTCCCGCACGGCACCGCGCCGGGCACGCCGCGGCCCCGACACCGTCGTCCTCCGCAGGAGCAGCCCTCATGTCCTCCGCCCCCTCCCCCGCAGATCTCCTCGCGGACTCGCTCGCGATCACCGCGCCCGTGGACACCGGCCGCTTGCCGGTCCTGAGCGGCGCCCTGGCCCTCGCGCAGGACGCCGATCAAGTCACCCGCGCCACCCTCCATGCGACCTCCCACGGCGTCTTCGAGGCCACGCTGAACGGGCTCCCCGTGACGGACGCCCTGCTCAACCCGGGATGGACGGTCTACGAGCGGCGCCTCCAGGTGCCCGCCTTCGATGTCACGGACCTCGTCCACCAGGCCCCCATCGAGGACCCGGACGCGCCGGCGCTGCGCCTGGAGGTGACCCTCGCGGGCGGCTGGTGGCGCGGCGACCTGGGCTTCGAGAACGCCCACGCGAACTACGGGGACGACCTCGCCCTGCTCGCGGTCCTCGAGGTCGTCTTCGCCGACGGCACGGTCCAGTACCTGCGCACCGACGCGTCCTGGACCTCGCGCCTGACGGGCATCGAGCTCGCGAACATCTACCAGGGCCAGCGCGAGGACCGCCGCGTCGCCCCGTCGACCCCCGAGCCGGTGCGGGTCGTCGAGATCGACCGCGCGACCCTCATCCCGCAGACCTCGCCGCTGATCATCCGCCACGAGACCCTCGCGCCGCAGCGCATCTGGACCTCGCCGTCGGGCCGGACCCTGCTGGACTTCGGGCAGAACCTCGTGGGCTTCCTCCGCTTCTCGGTCACCGGCCCCGCCGGCACCGAGATCACGCTGCGCCATGCGGAGGTCCTCGAGCACGAGGAGCTCGGCACCCGGCCCCTGCGCGGCGCCGAGGCGACCGACCGCATCGTCCTGGCAGGGGATCCCGACGGCGAGTTCTTCGAGCCCACCCTCACCTTCCACGGCTTCCGCTACGCGGAGGTCACCGGATGGCCCGGCGAGCTCTCCGAGGACGCCATCGAGGCCGTCGTCGTCGGCTCCGACATCACCCGCACCGGCTGGTTCGAGAGCTCCCATCCGGGGGTGAACCAGCTGGTGAGCAACTCCGTCTGGTCGCAGCGCGGCAACTTCCTCGCGGTCCCTACGG
Organism: Brachybacterium sp. ACRRE; assembly: GCF_022346485.1. Taxonomy (NCBI): domain Bacteria; kingdom Bacillati; phylum Actinomycetota; class Actinomycetes; order Micrococcales; family Dermabacteraceae; genus Brachybacterium; species Brachybacterium sp. ACRRE. The sequence continues at coordinate 19,787 of NZ_JAKRMO010000044.1, forward strand.
ACTGCCCGCAGCGCGACGAGCGCCTGGGCTGGACCGGCGACATCGCCGCCTTCGCCGCGACCGCCGCCTTCCAGTTCGATGTCGCGGACTTCCTGCACGCCTGGCTGCTGGACCTCGCCGCGGAGACCGCGGCGAACCCCGACGGCTGGGTCCCGTTCGTGATCCCCGACCTGCTCAAGCTCGCCCACCACGACCCCGAGGTCGAGGCCGCCGGATGGGCCGGGGCGACCGCGATCTGGGGCGATGCCGCGGTCTGGGTGCCCGAGGCCCTCTGGAACGCCTACGGCGACCTCGAGCGCCTGCGCGAGGAGTACCCGGGGATGGTGCTGCATCTGCGCAGCGTCGAGAAGGCCCTCTCCCCGAGCGGGCTGTGGGACACGGGCTTCCAGTTCGGCGACTGGCTGGATCCGGATGCCTCACCGCACGCCCCTGCCGACGCCAAGGCCGACAAGGGCGTGGTCGCGACGGCGTGCCTGGTGCGCTCCGCGCGATTCGCGAGCCGCGCCGCCCACCTCATCGGCCGCGAGGACGATGCCGCCTCCTGGCAGGACCTCGCCGATCGCGTCCTCACCGCGTTCACCGATGCCTATGTCCACGAGGACGGCACGATCACCTCGGACTGCGCGACCGTCTACGCGCTCGCGATCTCCTTCGACCTGCTGGCGCCGCAGACCCGTCAGAAGGCCGGCGAGCGCCTGGCGGAGGTCGTGCGCGAGGCCGGCTACCGCGTCTCCACCGGCTTCGCCGGAACCCCCTTCGTCACCTGGGCGCTCTCGGAGACGGGGCACGTCGAGGACGCCTACCGCCTGCTGCTCGAGGAGGAGTGCCCCTCGTGGCTCTACCCCGTCTCGATGGGCGCGACGACGATCTGGGAGCGCTGGGACTCGATGCTCCCCGACGGCTCCATCAACCCCGGCGAGATGACGAGCTTCAACCACTACGCGCTGGGCGCGGTCGCCGACTGGATCTACCAGGTCGTCCTCGGCATCCGCGCCGCGGAGCCCGGCTACCGCCGGATCCGCATCCAGCCGACGCCCGGACCGGGCCTGGACTGGGCGCGCGGAGCGCTGGACTCACCGGTCGGCCGCATCGAGGTCTTCTGGAGCACCGAGGCGGCCGACGAGGGGTTCCGGCTCGAGGTCACGATCCCCGAGGGGATCCTCGCCCAGATCGTCCTGCCCGACGGCCGGGTCGAGGAGGTCGTGGGCGGCTCTCACGCGTTCTGAGACGGCGCGGCGGACGTCGCCGGCGGGGGCGCTGCGCCCCGCTCGGGCGGCGCAGGCGGCGCAGTCGTCCCGCGCAGCACGAGCTCGGTGGGCAGGAGGCGGTGCAGCGGCGCCGCGTCGTCGTCCGCGCCGCGGTCGAGCAGTGCGTCGATCGCGGCCTCGCCGATCTCGGCGCGCGGCACGCGCACGGTGGTCAGCCCGGGCGCGAGCATGCCCGCGAACTCGATGTCGTCCCAGCCGATCACGCTGAGCGCGCCCGGGACGTCGATGCCCCGGCTGCGCAGGTGATCGACGAGCCCGAGCGCCATCACGTCGTTGTAGACGAGCACCGCGCCCACGCCCGAGGCGAGCACGGCCTCGGCGGCCTGCGCCCCGCCGTCGGCCGTCGGCGGGAAGCGCCCCAGGTCCACCTGCTCCATGCCTGCTCCGCAGGCCAGTGCGATCGCCCGACGCCGATCGGCGTCCGAGCGGCTCGCCTCGGGGCCGCCCACGTAGCCGATGCGCGTGTGCCCGAGCTCCGCGAGGTGCCGCACGGCCTCGCCCACCCCGGGCTCGGGATCCGCGAGCACCCCCGGGAGGCCCGGATCGGTGCGGTTGACCAGGGCGAGGCGGGTGAGGCCCGCGGCCTCGCGCAGGCTCGCCTCGTCCATGCGGCTCGAGCACAGCACGATCCCGTCGACCTGCTGGGCGAGCGTCCGCACGAGCGGCAGCTCGCCCTCGGGCTCCTCCTCGGCGTCGGCCAGCAGCAGCTGCACGCCGCGCGCGCGGGCGCGTGCCCGCGCCCCCTTGAGCACCGCCGGGTAGAAGGGGTTCAGCAGGTCGGGGACGACCACCCCCACCACGTCGCGCCTGCCCGTGACCAGGGCGCGAGCGGTGGAGTTCGCGACGTAGCCGAGCTCCTGGGCGGCCTCGAGGATCCGCGTGCGGGTCGCCGCTCCCACCATGTCGGGGCGCTGGAAGGCGCGCGAGGCGGTCGCGACCGAGACCTGCGCCCGCGCGGCGACCTCCCGCAGCGTCGCGACCATCGGCTCCCCCTTCGTGCTCGCCCGCTCTCGTGCCCCCTCGAAGCGTCGCGGCCTCGACGTCGAGGCGGCGGCATCACCGTGCAACCGTTTCGAGGGCGGTGGGCGCACGGTCACTATATAGTCGTTCGAGCCCCGCGTTGCAAACGATTGCATCCCGGTGGGCCGCACGCCCCGGCACCGTCCGGAACCGCCCCGGAGGCGGAGCCGGATCGCAGCCCGGAGCCCCTGCGCTCCCGTCGTCGCCATCTCGAGGAGGAGACCCCATGACCACGCCGCTCACCCTGCACCCCCATCGCGCGCTGCCCGCGGATCCGGCGGTGCGGGACATCGCCGTGCGGATCTACGAGCAGGTCGCGAACCTTCCGCTGATCTCGATGCACGGGCACGTGGAGGCGCAGGCCTTCGCGGAGAACACGCCGTTCGCCGATCCCGCGCAGCTGCTGATCGTGCCCGACCACTACGTGACCCGCATGCTCGCCTCCCAGGGCATCTCCTACGACGCGCTGGGCCTCGCGCGCAGCGACGGCGGCGCGGTCGAGACCGACTCCCGGAAGATCTGGCGCACCTTCTGCGAGAACTGGAAGCTCTACCGGGGCACCCCGTCGCGCTACTGGATCGAGCACGAGCTGGTCGAGGTCTTCGACGTCCACGAGATGCCGTCGGCCGAGTCCGCGGACCGCATCTACGACCAGATCGCCGCGGTCGTCGCGAGCGACGACTTCCGTCCCCAGCAGCTCCTGGACCGCTTCGACATCGAGATCATCTCGACCACGGACCCCGCGACGTCCGACCTCGCCTTCCACGCGAGCATCGCGGAGCAGGGCCTCGGCGAGCGCGTCGTGCCGACCTTCCGTCCGGACGCGGTCTTCCAGATCGGCGGCCCCGCATGGACGCGGGAGGTCGACGACCTCGCCGCGGTCTCCGGCATCGACACGGGCGACTTCTCGGGCTTCCTCGACGCGATCCGCGAGCGCCGCAGGGCCTTCGTCGCCGCCGGCGCGCGCGCCTCGGACCACGGGCACCTGCGGGCCGACACGACGCCGATGGATCCGGCCGACGCCGCTGCGCTCTACGCCCGCGTGCGCGCCGGGGAGCGGCCCAGCCGCGAGGAGGCCTTCGCCTTCGAGGCCCACATGCTGTTCATGACCGCCGAGATGTCCTGCGAGGACGGCCTGGTCATGCAGATCCACCCCGGGGTGCTGCGCGATCACCACTCGGGCGTGCTGGAGACCTACGGCAAGGACAAGGGCTACGACATCCCCGTGCCCGTGGACTATGCGCGCGGCGTGCAGCCCATGCTCGACCGCTTCGGCCGCGACCCGCGCTTCCACTGCATCCTGTTCACGATCGACGAGACCGTCTACTCGCGCGAGCTCGCCCCGATCGCGGGCACCTACCCCTCGGTGCGCCTCGGCGCCCCGTGGTGGTTCCTCGACTCGCCCGACGGCATGCGCCGCTTCCGCGAGCTCGCCACGGAGACCGCCGGGTTCTACAACATGTCGGGCTTCGTCGACGACACCCGCGCCTTCGCCTCCATCCCCGCGCGCCACGACCTCTCGCGCCGCGTGGACGCCGGCTACCTCGCGAACCTGGTCGCCGAGCATCGCCTGGGCGAGGACGAGGCCACCGAGGTCGCGATCGACCTCTCGACCACCCTCCCCCGCGCGGCCTACCCGCCCATCTCCCACTGAGTCGGCGCCGCCCGCACGGGCGGCCGCACGCGCGGCGCCGCCCGCACCCTCGCCACCGCACCGCTTCCTGGAGGTCAGCACCGTGAGCACCCCGTCCATCCCTGCCGCCGCGGCATCCGCCGCCGGCGCCGCCCCCTCCGGGGGCGGCCGCCTCGTCCACCTGGGCATCGGCAACTTCTCCCGCGCCCACACGCTGCCGTACACGGCGGACGCCGGCGGGGGCGAGGACGCGTGGCGCGTGAGCGCCTTCACCGGCCGCTCCCCCGCGATCGCCGAGACGCTCGAGGCGCAGGGGAACCGCTACGGCCTCGTCGTCCGCGAGGCCGATGGCGATCAGGTGCGCCTTCTGGACGTCCTCGACGAGGTCCGCCCCGCGTCCGACCTCGAGGCCCTGCAGCGCCTGATCGCGGATCCCGAGGTGTCCGTGGTGACGCTGACGATCACCGAGAAGGGGTACGCGGCGGGCGACGACCCCGCCGTCTCCGCCCCCGCGCGCCTCGCGCTCGGCCTGCGCGCGCGCCGCGAGGCCGGCGTCGAGGAGCCGATCGCGCTGGTCTCGTGCGACAACCTGCCGGGCAACGGGGAGGTGCTGCGCGAGGCGGTGCTCTCCGCGGCCGACGCGGACACCCGCGACTGGTTCGACGACCACGTGGACGTCATCTCCACGATGGTCGACCGGATCACCCCGGCCGCGAGCGCCGAGGACCAGCGGATCGTCGAGGAGGCCACGGGCTTCGCCGACCGCGCGACCGTGGTCACCGAGCCCTTCACCGAGTGGGTCGTCCAGGACGCGTTCCGCGGCCGGCGCCCGGCCTGGGAGTCGGCGGGCGCGCAGCTCGTCGAGGACGTCGAGGTGCACGAGAAGCGCAAGCTGCGTCTGCTCAACGGCGCCCACTCCCTCATGGCCTACGCGGGCCAGCTCGCCGGTCACGAGCGCGTGGACCAGGCGATCTCCGACCCGGCCGTGCGCGCTCTGGTCGACGCCCTCTGGGCCGACGCCCGCGCGACCCTGCCCCTGCCCGCCGCGGAGCTCGACGCCTACACGGCCGCGCTCGTCGAGCGCTTCGAGAACCCGCGCATGGCCGACGCCCTGGACCGCATCGCGGCCGACGGCTCGGTGAAGCTCACGGTGCGCGCCCTGCCCGTGATCGCCGACCGCGGTGGCTCCGCGCAGGCGTCCGGCGCCCTCGCGCTCGTCGCGGCCTGGACCGCCTTCGTCACCTGGCGCGTCGCCACCGGCACGGCGTTCTCGGATCCGCGGGCCGACGAGATCTCCGGGGCCGCCCGCCTCGAGGATCCGACGGCGCGCGTGCAGGCCCTGCTCGACATCGTCATCGACGGCGGCGCCCCGCAGGATCTCGTGGACGCGGTCGTCGCCGCCGAGGGGACGCTGCCCCGGGCCTGAGGCACGGGCGTGCGCTCCATCCGCGCCCTTCGATGTCGCTGGGTGAGGCCTCGAGCCCATATAGGCGTTGAGACCTCACCCAGCGACATCGAAGCCCGAGCGCCGGCCGCATCAGCCGACCGAGCTGCCCCGGCACACGGCCACAGGCCCAGGTCCGGACCAGGCCGGCCCCGGCCCAGCTCGCCATCAGCCCCGCAGGACCCGCAGCACCGGCACCTCGTGCAGGCCGCGGTGGACGTCCTCGAGGGTGCGATCGAGGTCCTGGAGGGCGAACCGGTCGCCGTACACCCTCCGGGACTCCTCGACCATCGGGCCCACATGCGGGTCGACGGCCGAGGCCCCGGCCGCGGTGGTCAGCACCGTCAGCCGCAGCCGGTGCGTCCCCGGACGCAGACGGTCGGTGAGGTCCAGGCGGTGCGGTGCCCTCCAGATGATCCCGGCCCGCTCGCCGTCGACCTCGACCACGGCGATCTCCCCCACGGGCGGGCGCACCTCGGCGCGGAAGCCCTGCGCGCCGTCCGACCGAGGCATCGGGGCGCACGGCCCCAGGTCGAGCTCGATGCGTGCGCCGTCCGGCACCTGCTCCGCCCCGATCCGGACCTCGATCTCGTAGACGCCGCGCGAGCGCTCCGGCGGGAGCTCCCCCTCCCAGCTGTGCGGCAGGGTCACCTCGCGCTCCGCGTCGCCCGCGCTCGCGAAGGTCCACGGCCCCGCGAGGGCGAGCAGCGCGTGCGGCTCCGCCCGTGACGCGGCGCCGTCGAGCGACGCCGCGTCATCGTGCGCGTCGGTCCGGGCCGGCTCGTCGTCGCTCCCGATCAGCACGAGCGCTTGGTACGGGTGCAGCGCGAGGGTGATCGTCCCGTCGTCGACGCCGCCCTTGTCCCCGCCCTCGTCCCCGCCCTCGATTTCACCCCTCGCCTCGGCGCTGCCCTCCGCCTCGGCCGAGGACCGATCCGCGAGTGCGCGGCGTCCGCCGTCGTCCGGGTCGAGGAGCTCCCAGTGCGCCCGGGACGTGCGCGGGGTGATCGCGACGCGGCGCACCTCGCCCCCGGTGTTCGCCACCAGGTACAGGTCCCCGCCGTCCAGCCTGCGGTGCACCGTGCCGATCTCCCCGCCGTCGCCGCGGAGGGCGACGTCGGGCGGGAGCGCGGGGCGCAGGGCCGCGCCGAGGTCCGTCTCGGAGACCTGCTCGTGCGCAGGGCAGGCCGGCGCCTCGACGGCGAGCACGGTGCCGCCCACCGCACGGACCGCGTCGAGCCATGCGCGCGTCGTCTCCGGCATCCGGGTCGCCCGGGCGACCACGACCACGGGGTAGGCGTCCGGTGCGAGGGTCTCGGGCGCGGGGTCGTCCACGAGGTCGAAGTCCCAGCCTCCTGTGCGGATCGCCGCCGGGATCCGGGGGCCGATGAGGTCGCGCGCGGCCTTGAACAGGTCGAAGCCGCCGGCGTGGGCGGCGCGGGCGTCGTCGGCGGGCACCAGAGCGGCCACGTCGGCGACCCGCTCCCCGCGCCGCAGCGCCCCGCAGAGCCGGGCGAGCGAGGTGGTGAGCTCCGGCATCGCGGGCCACCAGGGGTTGCGGTCGTCCAGCGCTCCGGCGGCGTAGAAGCGCCAGCCCAGTCCCGGCGCCTCGGGCGGCGAGTAGGGCCAGCCGTGACCGACGAACCGGGTGATGCCCGAGAGCAGGTGGTCGTGCGCCTCGGCCCGCAGGTCCAGCGGCGTCGCGCGGAAGGAGGGCGAGTGCACCCATGTCCACACCTCGCTCGAGACCACGCCGTGCCCCAGCAGGTGCGCGGCGGAGGATGCCCAGCGGCAGGCCGTGATCTCCTTCCAGCCCGCGCCCTCCCCCTCGACGAGGTCGGCCGAGCGGTAGGCGCTGAGCGTCACCGGCGGTTCGCCGTAGGCCTGGACGCGGAAGGGGACGCCGTGGCCCGCGGCCCAGTCGCGGCACACGGCCAGGAAGTTCTCCTCGACGAGCTCGCTGAGGGTACGGCCCATATCGACCCGCAGCTGCGTGGTGTCCGGCCCCTCGCCGCCCGTCCCCTCGGTGACGAGGCGGTGCAGCACGGGCACGGGGTCGTAGCCGCGGCGCCGCGCGAACTCCTCGGGCAGCCGCGGCGTCCAGCCCGCCTCGTACACCTCGAGGCTGTCGCAGAACACCGAGCCCAGCAGCGCGGCGGGCACGGCGCCCAGCAGCGCCTCGCCCACGACATGCAGATGGTGCCGGGTCGCGTCGGCGCTGAGGTGGTCGAGCACGGGCCCCTCGGCCCCGGCCGATGACCGTTTGACCTGCTGCCCGGTCACCTCCGACCAGGCGAGCAGCACGGTGCGGGGCCCGAGCCCGGCGGGGATCCGCAGCACCTCGGCGCCCTGCGTGGCCCGCACGTGCGTCCACTGCGTCGGTGCCGTGCCCTCCCCGACATAGGCGCCCACGAGGTCGTCGCCCGGCCAGGCGCCCCGGGCCGAGACCTCCAGCGGCGCCGGGGAGATCTCGCGGCGCTCCCAGCGCAGGCGCCGCGAGGCGTGCTCGGGTCCGATGTGGGGCCCGCCGAACGACCAGCCGCTGCCGAGCGTCACGTCCAGCCGCAGGCCGAGCTCCCGCGCCCGCTCGGCGGCGTGGCGCAGGGCCGCGAGCATCCGCGGCGAGCCGAAGCGGTCCGTCGTCTCCCGCAGCGGGTGGACGAAGGCGACCTCGGCGCCGCCGAGGCCCGCTGCGGCCATGGCCTCGAGCTCGCGGTCGATCTCCCCGAGCTCCTGGTCGGGCCCGAACCACCACCAGCGCATCATCGGCCGGTCGACCGGGTCCGGGTCCTGCCACCCGCTGCGCACCGCGGTGGGAGTGCCGGCCTCCGCGTCTCCCGTGCCTGCTCCGTCTGCCGCCTCTGCTCCGCCGCCCGTGCCTGCTCCGCCTCCCGCCCGGATCCCGCTCATCGCACGACCGTTCAGCGCGCCGGCACGGCGGCGAAGGAGGCGAGGTGGCGGGAGATGTGCGGGACGAGCACCCCGGTGTACCGGTCGTGGTGGGCCCTCAGATCCGCCGCGAAGCGCTCGCGCAGCGGGGTCCCGTCGGGGAGGTCCGCGGTGAGCGAGTCGCCGTAGCCGACGTGCAGGATCTGCCGGGCGTCGTCGCTGTCCCGCACGAGCTGCACGAGGTCGTCCGCGCCCAGGCCGGAGAGCTCCCTCGGGGTGCGGTCCTCGCGCGCGGAGACCTGGTAGGAGGCCTTCGCCCGCGCGTAGGCCTCCCGCGAGATGCCCCAGACGGCGGCGAACAGCTCGGGGTCCGCCGCGGCCACGACCTCGAGGGCGCACAGGTAGGAGGTGCCGGAGGTCTTCAGGTGGACGAGCCCGTCGGTGGCCTCGAGGGCGAGCGGGTAGATCGAGAACTTGTCGGACCCGGAGTGCAGCGAGATCTTGTAGCCGCCGTGCAGCTCGCCGATCGCGTGGTGGACCTCGAGGTTGCGTCGCAGCTCCTCCCGGTCGCCGCGGAACTCGAGGCCCTTCTCGAAGCCGTCGACGTAGCGGGGGGCGAAGGAGAACCAGCTGACGCCGAGCCTCTCGAGCTCGGTCGCGAGGTAGTGGTGCTCGAAGAAGGTGGTCTGCCAGGCAGTCTCGTCGACCGCGATCTCGACCTCGACGGCGGGCTCGCCCCCGTGCGCGCCGGGTGCGGCCTCGGGTGCGTGCGCGAGCAGGTGGCGGTGCAGGCGCGCGGCCTCGGCGACCGCCCCGCCGTACTTCACGGCGGCGGTGAGGATCTCCGCGTCCGACGGCTCGATCCGCTCCCCCGCGGCCTCGATGTCGAGGCCCCGGTAGCGGGCGAGGAGGTCGGCGCGGGTGTCCTCGAGCGCCTCCCAGGGCAGGTCGTCGACCTGCTGATCGGTGAAGCCGCCGGTGACGTCCTGGACCATGTCGCCCGGGTCGAGGGTGAACATGCGGAACCCGGCATCGAGCCCGCGGTCGATGCCCTCGGTGGTCTTGATGTGGTCGCAGTCCGCCCCGTACCCGCGTTCCCATCCGGCCTCGACCAGGCCGAACACCGCGTCATCGAGGACCTCGCGCGCGCTGCGCCCGAGCCGGTCCATCTCGCGGATCGACTGCTGGGCGAGCACGGGGAAGACTCCTCCGCCGGATTCTGCGAAGGCGCGCGACTGCCCGGCGGTCGCGAGGCCGGTGCGGTCGCCGGTTCCCACCGAGGTGCGGTGCCCGCTCACGAGCCGCGGACGCAGCGCCGGCACCGCCGCCCGCAGGGCGAGCGCGTTGGCGTGGCTCGCGGGCCCCTCGAGGACCGCCCCGTCGGCCGTCCCGGAGACGGTCCCCTCGAACGCGGCCAGGTCCGCGGGGCGTGCGGCGCGCAGCAGCAGACTGCTCCGCTCGCGGGTGCGGACCACGTCGGCCTGCAGGGTGTCGGTGCTCAGGGTCATCGGGATTCTCCTCCGGTGGGGTCGGATGCGCGGCGGTACTGGGGCGCGAGGGCCGACGCGGTGGTCTCGTGGACCGCGTCCGGGTCGGCGAAGGGCGCGCCGATGCGGCTGAACGGCGCGCCGGCGTGGAGCGCCCGGCCCATCCAGTCCTCGATGTCGTGGACGACGGGGTGGGCGGCTTGGCCCTCTCCGTCCCAGGTGATGTGCTCGGGGCCGATGGGCCGCGGGTCGGGACCGCTCTGGGTGGCTTCGAGGACGGTGGTGAAGGCCTCGGTGCTCTCGAGCGAGGAGAGCAGCGGCGCGGACGAGTCCTCGCCGTCGTCGAGATCATCGCGGCGGTCGAGATGACCGCGGCGGTCGAGGAGGTCGAGGTGATCGAGGAGGTCGACGAGCAGATCCCTGCGTCCGAGGGTTTCCTGCGTGCGCACCCCGGAGGCGTCGACGAGCTCGAGATGATCCGTCGTGTACTCGAGGCGGGCGCGCCCCTTCTCCCCGCGGATCTCGATCCAGGGTTCGCTCTGCGAGGGCGCGGTGGTCACGAGCGCCGCCTGGACGAAGGGCCCGGGGCCCGCGGGGTCCACCCGCAGGTAGGTGGTGCCGTCGGCCTCGATGTCGTGGGCGCGGCGCAGCTCGGTGGTGATCCGCGCGATGTCGCCCTGGCGGGAGATGCCCGCGATCTGCAGGGCGAGGTCGACGGCGTGGGCGAGGGGGTTGGTGGCGACGCCGTCGGCCACTCGTCGGCCGTCCATGCGTCGCCTGCCCGCCCAGGGGCTGCGCGCGTAGTAGGCGCGGTCGCGCATCCATGCGCCGAAGGCGTCGACGCTGCGCACCTCGCCCAGCGCGCCGGAGGCGAGCAGCTCCCGCATCCGTGCGGCTCCGCCTCCGCCGCGTGCCTGGAAGCCGACCTGGACCGTGCGTCCTGCCTCGCTCGCCGCGCGCAGCAGGTCCTCGTGATCGGCGAGGGAGGGCACGGGCGGCTTCTCGAGGTAGAGGTGGCAGCCGGCGGCGAGGCCTTCGCGGGCCAGGTCGGCGTGGGTGGTGATGGGCGTGGCGATGATCAGCACCTCGGGCGCCCCGTCGGCTCCCTCGAGCAGTGCTGCGAGGCTCGGGAACCACGGGGCGCCGATCCCCGGCTCGGGCTCGGCGACGTCGACGACTCCCACCAGGCGTATCCGTCCGCTCTCGGCCAGCGGCGCCATCTGCCGCAGGTGCACGGCGCCGAAGCCCCGCGTGCCGATCAGTGCGATGGGCCGCGCCGCACGCGCCTGACCCGCGCTCATCGACCGATCCCCATGAACTCCTCGACGTCGACGGCCTGCCCGGTCTCGATCGAGGCGTTGCCGCAGATGCCGATGGAGATCGCGCGCAGGCCGTCGTGCCAGTCGGCCGCTCGGCCCAGCGGATCCGCCCCCTCACCGCGAGCGCGCCCGCGGAAGACCTCGGCGAGCATGAGCGCGTCGCCGCCGCCGTGCGCCCCCTCTCCCTGCGGGATCTCGATCTCCTGGGCGGTCTCGAAATGACGCTGCAGGACGAGTCTCTCTCCGGCGCGGCGAGCCCCCTCGCCCTCGTCGTCCACCCGCACGGCGCTCGGGTCGACCACCGCGTCGCCTTCGGTCGCTCCGTCGTCCTCGCCCCGCTGCCGGGGGTTCGTGAGCACGGCCGTGCGCTCGACGACCTCGAGCTCGACGCGCCCCTCGGTGCCGTTGACGGCGACCCGGTAGCCCTCCCAGGGGCTGTGGGCGTTCAGCGCGTAGGTCAGGGTGAGGCCGCTGTCGAAGTCGACGATCGCCGTGAGGTTGTCCTCCGTGGTGACGCCGGGCGCGAAGACGTCCTGGTCACGGCGGTAGCCGTCGTGCTGCTCCTGGTCGAGGTAGAGCTCCTTCAGGCGGGGATCGCTGCGCAGGTCGAGCTCGAAGGGACCGTGCGGACCGTCGTGCGTGCCGCGCTCGGCGGCCGGCCCCTCTCCCCTCTCCTGCGCCGCCCGATCGCCGTAGAAGCGCACGCCGCCGCGCGCAGAGACGGTCCGGGGGTGGGCGTCGATCCACCAGGAGGCGAGGTCGAAGTGGTGGGAGGCCTTGTGGACGAACAGTCCGCCCGAGTTCGCCTTGTCGCGGTGCCAGCGCCGGAAGTAGTCGGCGCCGTGCGCGGTGTCCAGCACCCACTCGAAGACCATGGAGACCGGCGTGCCGATGCGACCGTCGGCGATCACCTCGCGCAGGGCGCTGTTGCGCGGCGAGTAGCGGTAGTTGAAGGTGACGGTCACGCTGCGGCCGGTGCGGCGCACGGCCTCCTCGATCATCCGCGCCTTCTCCGCGTCGATCGTCAGCGGCTTCTCGACGACGACGTCGGCCCCGGCCTCGAGGCTGCGCACGATGTGCTCGGCATGGAACCGGTCCATGGAGGTCACGATCATGCGCTCGATGCCCTGCTCGGCGATCACGTCCTCGAGGTGCTCGGGACCGACGGTGGGGACGCCCTCGAGCGCCTCGTAGTGCTCGCGGTACCACTGCATGCGCCCGGGGTTCGTGTCGAACAGGGCGACGAGCTCGGCGACGTCGGCATGGGGGCCGGTGATCGCGTCGATGTACATCTGGCTGCGATGACCGGTGCCGATCAGGCCGTAGCGGGTGCTCATGCGGTCTCCTTCGGGACGTGGGGAACGGAACGGGCCTCGCGCGGCCGACGCATCCCGCTCATTTGATCCCCGTCGTCGCGAATCCTCGGATCAGGAACCGCTGGCCGAGGAGGAATACGACGAAGAGGGGAATCAGGGACACGATCGACATGGCGAACATGGCGCCCCAGTCGGAGGTGCCCTGGGAGTCGAGGAAGGCCTGCAGGGCCAGCGGGACGGTGAAGTTGTCCGGCGTGGTGAGGTAGATGAGGGAGCCGAAGAAGTCGTTCCACATCCACATGAACGTGAAGATCACCGTGGTCGCGATCGCGGGCGTCATGAGCGGCAGGATCACGCGGAAGAAGATGCGGAAATGTCCGCAGCCGTCGATGCGGGCGGCCTCGTCGAGCTCGCGGGGAATGCCCCGGATGAACTGGACCATGAGGAACACGAAGAACGCATCGGTCGCGAGGAATTTCGGGAGGATGAGCGGGAGCATCGTGTTCACCCACCCGGTCTGGGAGAACATGATGTATTGCGGGACGATGACGACGTGGATGGGGAGCATCAGCGTCATCAGCATGACCGCGAACGCGATGTTCCGGCCCCAGAACTTGAGGCGGGCGAAGGCGTAGGCGGTGAGGGAGCAGGCGATGACGTTCCCGATCACGCAGCCCAGGACCAGCAGGGTCGAGTTGATGAGGTAGTGGGAGAACGGCTGGGACAGGGCGTTCCATCCGTTGACGTAGTTCTCGGTGTTGAAGCTGATCGGGAGCAGACCGGGATTGCGGAAGATCTCGGTGTTGGGGCGCAGGGAGCTGACGATCATCCACAGCAGCGGATAGATCATGACCAGCGAGGCGATGATGAGGATCGCGTGGCGGACGATCGGCCCTACGCGCCGGGTGCGGCGGGGACGGGTCTTCGCCGGGTCGTCCGTGTGGTGGCCGCGGCCGACGGGCGCGGCGGCGGCGCCGGCGCCTGCGGGGCGGGAGGGACCGCTGGTGGTGAGTTGATCAGTCATCGTAGAACACCCAGAACTTGGAGACGAAGAAGTTGATGGCGGTGAAGATCGCGACGATGATCAGGAGCAGCCAGGCCATCGCGGAGGCGTAACCCATGTCGAACTGGGTGAAGCCCTTCTGGTAGAGGTACAGCGTGTAGAAGAGGGTGGAGTCGGAGGGGCCGCCGGTGCCTCCGGAGACGACGAACGCCTGGGTGAACGACTGGAAGGCGTTGATCACCTGCAGGACCAGGTTGAAGAAGATGATCGGGGTCAGCAGGGGCAGGGTGATCGCGGTGAAGCGCCGCCAGCGTCCGGCGCCATCGACCTCGGCGGCCTCGTAGTACATCTGGGGGATCTGGCGCAGGCCCGCGAGGAAGATGATCATCGGGGAGCCGAACGTCCACACGTGCAGCAGGATGATCGTGCCCAGCGCGGTGGACGGGTCGGAGATCCAGCCGGGCAGGTTCGTGAAGCCGAGCATGCCCGCGATCTGGTTGACAAGGCCGCCGGTGCCGAACATCTGGCGCCACAGGATCGCGATCGCGACCGACCCGCCCAGCAGGGAGGGCAGGTAGAAGATCGAGCGGTAGAACGAGAGCCCCTTGATGCCCTCGTTGAGCAGGACCGCGAGCGCGAGGGCGAGGGCGAGCTGGAGAGGAACCCCCACGATCACGTAGATCAGGGTGACCTTGAGCGAGGTCATCAGCCGGGCGTCGTGGAACATGTCCACGAAGTTCTGCAGGCCGATCCACTTGGGGGCGGCCAGCAGGCTGTAGTCCGTGAACGAGAGGTACAGCGAGGCGATCATCGGGATCAGGGTGATCCCGAGCAGGCCCAGCAGCCACGGCGCCATGAACACCAGGGCCGGTTTGTTGTCCGGGTGCTTCTCACGCACCCCGCCCCGTCCACGGCCCTTCGCCATGGACGTGAGCTCACCGATAGCACTCATCACTCATCCTTCCTCGAGAGGTCCTCACCGTCCGGTCCGGAACCGGTTCAGACGGTGATCGCCGACGTGAGCTGATCCAGCAGGTCCTTCCCGGCGGCCTTGGTGTCGGTGCGGCCGAACAGGAGGTCCTCCCCGCACCGCGTGAGGATGTCCTCGAACTGGCCGCCGCCCTGCGGGGTGATGACGGGGGCGTCGCCCAGCTCGTCCGCGATCGACTCGATGAAGTCGACGGCCTTGATGTCGGCGTCGGTGAGGTCGTCCGCGATCGCCTCGCGGACCGTCAGGTTGGCGGGCACGCCGCGCTCGGCGAGCAGCAGCCTCCCCGCGTCCTCGCTGTTGACGAGCCAGTCGACGAAGGCGACGGCCTGCTCCTCGGCGGTCGTCTTCGCGGAGACCGCGAAGTACATCGAGGCCTTGTACCAGAGCTGCGCGTCGGCGGCCTTCCCGGTCATCGACGGCATGCGCAGCACGTGGACCTTCCCGCCCGCGGCGGTGTCGTAGGCGACGACCTGGTTGGACCATGCGACCTGGAGGGCGCACTTGCCGGTGGCGAACAGGGACTGGTCCACGGACTGGCCGGCCTCCTCGACCGACACGGACGCGTCGGGCGCGGCCTTCGTCTCCTGCAGGGACTTCGCGTAGGCGAGGAACTTCTCGGCGTCCTCGGCGGCGAAGCCGGCGCCGTCGGCCGAGTACTGGTCCTTGCCGAGCTGGCGCATGTACACCTGGAAGGTCGCCTGGACCAGGCCGATCTGCTGGAGCCCGTAGACGCCGTCGTCTGTGGCCTTCGTGATGTCGGCGGCGAGGGATGCGAGGTCGTCCCAGGTCCAGGTGGTGTCGTCGGGCAGGTCGATGCCCGCGTCCTCGAACACGGCGGCGTTCGCGAGCAGCACCGGCGCGTTGATGCCGGCGTTGATGGCGAGCAGGCCCTTGTCCGGCACCTCGCCCGCCGCGACCGAGCTGTCCTCGAAGTCGCCCGTCTCCAGACCGGCCTTCTCGAGGTCGAGAAGCGCACCACGGTTGCCGTACTCGCTGAGGTACTTCTCGTCCATCTGGACGACGTCGGGCATGTCGCCGCCCGCGACCTGCGTGGCGAGCTTGTCCCAGTAGCCCGACCAGTCGGCCGGCTCCGCGGAGATGCCCAGATCGGACTCGACGTCGCCATAGGCGTCGATCGCGCCGCGGGTGGCCTTGTCGCGCACGGCGTTCCCCCACCACATGAACCGGAGGGCGGAGGAGCCGTCGCTGCCCGAGGTCTCCGAGCTGGAGCGGTTGGGGCCGCAGGCGGCCAGGGTCAGCGCCGTGGGCACGGCGAGGGTGAGGGCGAGGGCTTCGCGTCGGGTGTGCACGTGATCTCCTTCGATCAGGGCTGCTGCGCGGATTGGGGTGGGGTGAGGTGGGTGCGGCTCTGCGGGCGGAGCGGGAGGATGCGGGTCTCTCATGGCCGACGGCCGTGTGCCGGAGGGCGGACGACGAGCCGCGGGTGATGGGCCACGGGCGGCCGCTCGCGGGACTGCGGCCGATGGTCACGGTCGTCGACGACCGTGCGGTGGGCAGATTCTAAGCAGAGGACACCACCCGAATGCAAACGTTCTCATCGCGGCCATCGATGGCATCGACCCGACCACGGACAGCGCTGTCCCGTCGCCCGCGCCACGAGACCGACATTCCGCGCGTCTCCCGGCGCACGCCAGTGCCGACGGCGATCGCGACGCTCATCCGAGCTGCCCCTGGGCCTCGGTGAGGGCGGCGGAGCTCGCGTCCGCGGGCTTCGCGCGCCCGAAGAGGACGTCCTCCATGTGCCTGCCGAGGGCGTCGTTCACGGCGCTGCCGCCCGGAGGGGTGATCACCGGGGACTCCCCCAGCTCGTCGGCGATGGCCTCGATGAAGTCGACGGCCTTGAGGTCGGAGTCGGTGAGGTCGCCCTCGATGGCCTTGCGCACCGTGAGGTTCGCGGGGACGCCGCGCTCGGCCAGGAGGATCTTCCCGGCCTCGTTCGAGTTCACGAGCCAGTCGACGAAGGCCGTGGCCGCCCCCTGCTGTGCGGACCTGGCCGCGACCGCGAAGTACATCGAGGCCTTGTACCAGAGCTTCACATCAGCCGCCTTCCCGGTCATGGACGGCATGCGGAGCACCTTGACGGTGCCGCCGAGCGCCGTGTCGTTGCTGACCACCTGGTTCGACCACGCGAGCTGGAGACCGCACTTGCCGGTGGCGAACAGCGTCTGGTCGACGGACTTCCCGGTCTCCTCGACCGCGACCGAGGCACCAGGTGCCGCACCCGTGCTCTGCAGCTCGAGGGCGAACTCCATCCACTGCTGCAGCTGCTCGGCGGTGAAGCCGAGCCCGTCGTCGGTGAACTTCTCCGCTCCGAGCTGGCGGAGGTAGACGCTGAGCGCGGGATCGCCGGCTGCGCCGAGCTGCTGGACGCCGAAGGTCCCGTCGGGCGTGCCCTTGGTGATCGTGGCGGACATCTCGACGAGCTCCTTCCAGGTCCAGGAGCCGTCGTCGGGCATGTCCACTCCCGCCGCGTCGAAGACGTCAGGGTTGGCGAGCAGCACCGGGGCGTTGACGCCCGCGTTGAGGGCGAAGAGCCCGTCGTCGACCATGCCGGCGTCCAGGGCCGACGGATCGAACTCAGAGGTGTCCACGTCGGAGTCCTTGAGGTCCAGGAGGATGCCGCGACTGGAGTACTCGCTGAGGTACGACTCGTCCATCTGGATCAGGTCGGGCACGTCCCCGCCGGCCACCTGGGTGGCGAGCTTGTCCCAGTAGCCCGACCAGTCCGTGGGCTCATCGGAGATGCTCACCTCGGGGTGTGCGGAGTGATACGTCGAGATGGCGTCGCGTGTGGCCTTGTCGCGCACCGTGTTGCCCCACCAGGCGAAGCGCAGAGTGCCGGAGTCGGAGGCACCGGAGCCGCCGGAGGAACCACCGGGAGCGTTCGGACCGCAGGCGGCGAGGCCTCCCAGGCCCGCCAGAGCCAGGGGCACTGCGAGGACGGTTCGACGTGAGGGCATGGCGATCTCCTTCGATCATCGCCGCCGAGTGCGGCTCTGCTGGCGGTCCGCGTGAGCGAGGGGCGTTCGGGCCCCTGTGCAACGGCGGATATCGCCGCCGTGAGGTCGTGGGACCACCTTCGCCGGGAAGCGCTCTCCAGCTGGCCGCAGAAGTCCGCTCACCGGATCGAGCACGAGCGTAGGTGCAACTCTGAAACGTGTAAAGCCCTCGATGCCGAATCGTGACAGCGGCCCGCTCGCCACGAGCGCGCGCAAGATCAGGGCGGCACCACTCTGGGCTCGCCGGCAGCTCGTCCATGAGCTCCCCGCCCATGAGGACCGAGGCGAGCAACTGCGGGTCGCTCGAGGGGCACCCACGCCCACCCACGTCACTCGCAGCACGCGAAGGGCCGGGGTGTATGGGTGCGGAAAAGGGTTGTGGCTCGTCACCGCGCTCCACCCGAACCCACAACATAGGTTCGGGGAGCTGCTCGTGACGAGCCACAACCCTCATTCACCAAAGGAATGTCCGGCGGCGTCCTACTCTCCCACACCCTCCCGAGTGCAGTACCATCGGCGCAGAAGGGCTTAGCTACCGGGTTCGGAATGGAACCGGGCGTTTCCCCAACGCTATGACCGCC
>NZ_JAKRMO010000045.1:0-35564 GCF_022346485.1 Brachybacterium sp. ACRRE
GCACCGGGTGTTGGGCGGGGTCTTTGCGGTGGGGGGACTGTAACGGGGGGGGCCGCGGGTGGGGAAACGGGGGTTGGGGGTGTATGGGGTATGTGGGTGGTGTGGGGGGGGGGGGGTGGTGTGAGGTATGGGGCCGACGGGTGGGCGTGCCGGTGCGGCGCGATGCATCGGAGTGAGGGGTCGACTCGTGTCGCTCTCGACGTGCGCCGTGTTCTGGTGTCGCGTGCGCGTCGACTCGGTATCCGTGGTTCCTCCACACGGGGGTGTTTTCCACGGGGTTATCCACTGCGGACGTGGCAGATGCGGAAGTCAGGAAAAGTTCGCGGGCTTATCCACATTCTTGTCTGGGGACTGGTTTTCTGGTGTGCGCCGGCATAGAATTGGACATATCGATCGTGGACGAGAGATCGCGGTTTCATGGGTGAGGCCGACGAATCTTGCGATGGCGCCAGTCGAATCACTGTCCCGATCCAGATATCTCGTGTGGGTCCGTGGAATGCCAGGGAAGGGGGTGGGTGACATGAGTGCGGTGGAGCAGCCGGAGTCGCAGGGGCGTTTGGACCTGCCCGGGCAGCCGGCGATCGAGTCGACCTTCTCGGTCCTGGACGACTTGGAGCAGATGACCGAGCGTCAGCGCGAGGACATGCACGCCCACACGCCTCGGTTCGTGGCCGCGCCCCCGGAGGGCGTCAAGCCCTTGTTCATCGTGAAGGAACCCAAGAAGGCGGTCTGCCGCGAGGTCGTGGCGCGCAGGGTGAAGGCACGCCCGGATGCGGAGCTGACCGCGCAGGTCCGTGCCCTGTGGGACGAGGGCGTCGACGAGTCCTTCGAGCTCTCCCGCCGGTTCGTGGCGCTGGCGCCGTTCTGGGCGGGGCGCGAGGACATGGACGCCGACCCGTTCGAGGTCGAGCAGCAGGACCTGATGGTCGCGGTGGCGATGCGCTGCACCCGCGGGCAGGCCGCCAAAGCCATCACCGACGCCCACCGAGCCGTGGACCTCCTGCCGCGCTGCACCCAAGCCCTGGAAGCAGGCGAATTCCCGGCGGAATGGTTCCGCACCCTGCTGCGGCGCACCGCGGATTTCACGCCCGCGGAGATGGTGCTGGTGGATGTCACGGTCGCGTCGTGGTGTTTGGCGATCATGCCGCGGGTGTTCACGAAATGCCTCGAACTCCTGGTGGCGAAGATTCAGCAGCGGCATCCGAAAGAACCCGAAGAAATCTCGGCCACTCGCCGTCGCTTGGTGTTGGACCCCGGAACCCTCGATGGCGTCGCCTCACTGCGGATCATCGGACCCGCCCCGGAGATCAAAGCCCTCGCCGGGCGATTCGATCAGGCGGCTCGGGCGATCCAGAACGCCCAGCGCCACGCCCTCATGGAGGGCACGGAGATCCCGCTGGATCCGGATCGTCGGGTGGAGAACGAGGGCATGCCCCTGTCGTTGAACCTGATCCGCTACCACCTCGCCCACGCCGCCCAGATCGACACCGGCGGCATCACCGTCCCCGAAGCCCGGTTCCGGTTGAACGTCCTCGTCCCCTTCCTCACCCTCGTCGGCGGCGACGACGCCCCGGGCGTGCTCGAGGACGGGACCCCGATCCCCGCGCAGATGGCCCGAGAGATCGCGGGCAAGAGCGAAGAATGGTTCCGAGTCCTCACCGACCCGTCCTCGGGAGAGTTCTTGCCGCGTCCTGCGGACAAGTACCGGCCCACCGGGGCGATGCTCGAACACCTCCGCCTGCGCGGCCAATCCTGCGGCGTCCCCGGCTGCGAACGCACCGCGTCGGTCGCCTCGGAAGCGGACCACATCGTGGAGTACAACCATGCCGATCCCGTCTGTGGTGGTCGAACGGCGGTGGAGAACCTGCACTTCCTGTGCTGGTTCCACCACGCGATGAAAACCGCCGGCAAACTCGACCCCATCCGCGTGGAAGCGGACGAGTCGCCGGCAGGGACCGCGGGCACGGTGTGGGAGATGCACGAACGCTTCCGCGTGTTCCGCGAGGACGACACCGATCTCCTCACCCCACAGGCCGTCGCCCAGCTCGACGCCGTCTGGGAGTCGATGCAGCGCCGGCAGGACGACTTCGAGCAGCGGGGCGCGGGGGAGCGCGACAGCGAAACCCCCAGCGGTGGGGTGACTGGTTCGCCTGAGCCGTCAGTTCTGGACTCGCCCTGGCCGATCCGAGCTGGTGTCCCGGACCCGTGGCCCCGAGTCGACATGGACCAAGCCGGCGCCCCCGACCTCGAAGAAATCCCCGTCGAGAAACCCGTCCGGCGCAGATACCAACCGCCACCGACGTTCCACTACGACAGCGACATCCCCATCAGCGCCACCACCCGAAAACCACGCAAGCAACAGAACCCACCACCCAAGTTCGACCCCGGACCACCACCCTTCTGATCCACCGGCGCGGCCCGCCCTCGCAGGGCATCGAGGTCAGAACCCCGCCAGCAGCACCCCCCACCTGTAGAGGGGCACTCAACCGTGCCCCTCTACAGGCACGCCCGAAATCAATCAGCGTCTCCGGGATCGGGTCCGCTCGTCGCCCGTCCGCGATCTACGACGAGGACTCCGCTCAGCGGGCGACGAGCGGCAGGCGCAGGATGAAGGCGGTCCGACCCGGCTCCGATTCCAGCGTGATCGAGCCGCCGTGCGCCTCGGCGATCGCCTTGACGATCGGCAGCCCAAGCCCCGTCGTCCCGTCCCCGCCCGAGCGGGCGGCGTCCGCGCGTGTGAAGCGCTCGAAGACCCGGCCCGCGATCTCCGGCTCGATGCCGGGACCGTCGTCGATCACCTCGAGGATGCCGACTCGTCCCACCGAGCCCGAGGGGGCCGCTGAGTCGGAGCCGTCCGACCTCGACCCCGACCCCGGCTCCCACCCCGACCGCAGCCGCACGGTCACGGTCGTGCCCGCGGGAGTGTGCTTGCGGGCGTTCGACAGCAGGTTCACGATCACCTGCGACAGCTGGCGCGCATTGCCGAGCACCGTCACCGGCTCCTCAGGGACCTCGAGCACCCAGCGGTGCTCCGACGCCGTGACCCGCGCGTCCATCGCCGCATCCAGCACGAGCTCGCCCAGGTCGGTCTCGGTGCGCTCGTCCCGTGCGCCCTCGTCGAGACGGGCCAGCAGCAGCAGGTCCTCCACGAGCGACGTCATGCGCCGGGACTGCGCGTCCATGCGATCCACCGACTGCTCGCCGCGATCGCTGAGGTCCTCCGTCATCCGCAGCATCTCGCTGTAGCCGCGGATCGCCGTGAGCGGTGTGCGCAGCTCATGGGACGCGTCGGCGATGAAGCGTCGCATCGACTCCTCGCTGTGCTGGCGCGTCTCGAGCGCCCCCTCCACGTTGTCCAGCAGCAGGTTGAGGGCCCGCCCCACCTCGCCGGCCTCGGTCCCCGAATGGGAGATCCGCTCGTCGACCCGGTCCCCCAGGGCCACGTCGCCGTGGGACAGGGGCATGTCGGCCACCCGTCCGGCGACGGCGGAGACCTCCTCGAGGGGACGCAGGGTGCGCCGCACGATCAGCGATCCCGCCACCCCGCAGAGCGCGGTCGCGAGCAGTCCCGCCGTCACCAGCGTGATGTCCAGTCGCGTCAGCGTGCTGTGGACCTGGGTGAGCGGGAGGCCGGTGACGATCACGGCGCCCGAGGCGTCGGTCGCGGTCATCACCCGGTACTGGCCGATGGAGAGCTTCACGTCCGCGTGCTCGTCGCTGTCCAGCCCCTTCGCGACGTCGGCGACCTCTGTGCTGTCCGAGGCGCCGAG
The DNA here is from genome assembly GCF_022346485.1 of Brachybacterium sp. ACRRE. NCBI lineage: Bacteria > Bacillati > Actinomycetota > Actinomycetes > Micrococcales > Dermabacteraceae > Brachybacterium > Brachybacterium sp. ACRRE. Next base: position 3,771 of record NZ_JAKRMO010000045.1, read on the forward strand.
CTGCTCGACCTGACCGTCGGTGTCGCGCCACGCGGCGCTCACGACCCGGCCGTCCACGAGGATCGCGGCGAGCTCGAACTCGCCGCCGCCCGGCCCCGTGGCCCCGTCGTCCCCGCTGTCGTCCCCGCCGTCGGCCTCATCGGCCCCGGTGCCGCTCGTACCGGTCGTGCCGCTCGTGCTCCCCGTGCCGCTGGACCCGTCCTCGCCGCTCGTCGGCCCGTCGGGAGCGCCCGGACCGCCCGTGCCGCCGGCACGGTGGGCGGCACGGGTGAGCTGCGCGTCCAGCTGGCCCTCGAGCTGCCCGCGCACCGACACGTGCGTGACCGCCCCGACCAGCAGGCACAGCACCGCCACGGTGCTCACCAGCAGGATCACGAGGGTCGCGCGCAGCGACAGACGATGCCGTCGCGGCGTCGCCGCGGGAGCCGAGGCGCCGGACGACAGGGCCGTGCGCGCCGGCACGTGGGGGCGCGAGGCGCGGGGGTCGCGAGAAGCGCGGGTCATGCGGGCTTGAGCATGTAGCCGGCGCCGCGGACCGTGCGGATCATCGGCTCGCGGCCCACGTCGATCTTCTTGCGCAGGTAGGAGACGTAGAGCTCGACGATGTTCGCCTGCCCGCCGAAGTCGTAGTTCCAGACCGCATCGAGGATCTGCGCCTTGGACAGCACGCGCTGCGGGTTCTCCATCAGGTACTGCAGAAGCTGGTACTGGGTCGCGGTCAGCGCGATCTCCTCGCCGCCGCGCGTGACCTCGTGGGTGTCCAGGTTCATCACCAGATCGCCGACGACGAGCTCGCTGCTCTGCGGGGACGTCGCCCCCGCGCGCTGGACCAGGCGGTGCAGCCGCAGCAGCACCTCCTCCATCGTGAACGGCTTGGTCACGTAGTCGTCGGCGCCGGAGGCGAGACCCTGGACGCGATCGGCCGGGGCGTCCATCGCGGTGAGCATGAGCGAGGGGACGTCGGGCTGCAGGGCACGGATGCGGCGCAGCACCTCGAGGCCCTCGATGCCGGGGAGCATGCGGTCCAGCACGAGCACGTCGGGCCGGATCTCGCGGGCCACCCGCACGGCCTCGAGGCCGTCGCCCACGACCGTCGCCTCCCAGCCGATCATCTGCAGCGGGAAGCGCAGGAGATCGGCGATGGTCGGCTCGTCCTCGACGACGAGCGCGCGGATCGGGGACCCGTCCGGATGCGCCAGCGGCGGCAGCGCGGACAGCGCGGCGGGGGTGTTGGACATGTTCAGCTCCCGTTCGAGGTGGTGACACCGAGATTAGTCGCCGACGATCCGTCCGCACAGGCTCCGCGCCCCCGCCACAGCACACCGATCCGTCCCGCACAGCCCGCGCACAGCCCCGCGCGCAGCACTGCCCAAGTCCGGACGCGCCCGGTGAGAGCACGCTCACCACGCCCCGTGCGCGCGGGCGTGGGATGCTGGAGGGCGGGCCGCGCGCAGGCGCCGGCCGCGCGCATCACCCACCCGATCCACCCCACTCGATCCTTGGAGGAGCACCCATGGGCACGCTGGGCGAACCGTTCACCGCGAAGTGCCGGAAGTCCGGCACGACCGTGGAGGTCGACGGCGAGCACACGCTGCTGCAGGCTCTCCTGGACGCCGGCATCGACGTCGACTACTCGTGCGAGGGCGGCGTGTGCGGCACCTGCGTGCTGCCGCTGCTGGCCGGGGACGTCATCCACGAGGACGAGTTCCTCATGGACGACGAGCGCGAGGAGCGGATGACCGTGTGCGTCTCCCGCGGGGTCGGCGAGATCGAGCTCGACGTCTGACCTTCGCCGGGTCAGGGCCGACGCGGGCCCGCCACCACCCAGCCGATCGCGACCAGCAGCACGGACACCCCCGCCATCGCGATCGAGGTCACGAGCGGCATCGTCGGGCCGCCGAGCAGCACGGTCATCAGGATCACGAGCGCGACCATCACGATCGCGGTGAACACCGCCGGTCGGCCGGCTCCGCGCGAAGCCGGGGCATCGCTCGAGGACAGCGTGTGCGAGGGGATCGTGCGCATCCTGCCCTGGTCCATGGTCGTCTCCTGACGAGTGCTGTGCCGCCGACGTGCGGGGTCGCGCCGGTGCTGCGCGAACACCACCACTCTCCCCCGTCGTCCGCCGCCCGCGCATCCTTCGGACGGATGAATCCGGGCCATACCCGGGTCGTATCCGGGATGCCCCGAGACGCCGACCGGGCGGTCCCGGGTCGCCGGGACCGGGATCAGAACGGAAGGCTCGCGTCGCGGCGCGCGAGCTCGGAGAAGGGACCGTCGTGCGCGAGCAGCTCCTCGAAGGTGCCGCGCTCGACGATCCGCCCCTTCTCGAGGACCACGATCTGGTCGGCGTCGCGGATCGTGGAGAGGCGGTGCGCGATCGAGATCGTGGTGCGGCCGCGGCTGAGCGCGGCGAGCGCGCCGCTCATCGCATGCTCGGTGCGCACGTCCAGGGCGCTCGTGGCCTCGTCGAGCAGGAGCACGGGCGGGTCGCGCAGGATCGTGCGGGCGAGCGCGAGCCGCTGCTTCTCCCCTCCGGAGAACCGGTAGCCGCGCTCCCCCACCGTGGTGCCGTACCCCTCGGGAAGGCTCGCGATGTGGTCGTGGATCTGCGCGATCCGGCATGCCCGCTCGAGGTCCTCGTCGCTCGCGTCGGGCGCGGCGAAGCGCAGGTTGTCGGCGATGCTCGCGTGCAGCAGGTAGGTCTCCTGGGTGACCACGCCGATGCAGTCGGAGACCGATCGCAGCGTGAGGTCGCGCAGGTCATGGCCGTCCAGGGTGACCGCCCCCAGCGTCGGGTCGTACAGGCGCGCCATGAGGTAGCCGGTGGTGGTCTTGCCCGAGCCGGTCGCGCCGACGAGCGCCGTGTGCGTGCCGGCGGGGACCGTGAGGTCGATGCCGTGGAGGGTGAACGAGGGATCCTCGAGGTCGAGGTCGGTGCGGCTCGGGCCGTCGGCCCCGTCGGCCACCGCGGTGTCAGGTGACCCGTCCGCGTCCTCGCCCGGGTAGCGGAAGGCCACGTGCTCGAGGCGGACCTCGCCGCGCACCGCGGAGGGCTCCAGCGCGGTCGCGTCCTCGCGCTGGGTGATGGTCACGGGAGCATCGAGGTACTCGAAGACGCGGGTGAACAGCGCGAAGGAGGAGTTCACCTGGGTCGCCACGCGCAGCAGCGAGTTGATCTGCGGGAACAGCCCGGACTGCAGGGCGATGAAGGCGACCAGAGTGCCGATGGTGACGCCGGGGACGTGCCCGAACAGCAGGTAGCCGCCCAGCAGGTAGGTGAGCGAGGGGATCACCGACATGAGCGTCGAGTAGAGGGCCATCTGCCAGCGGCCGGCCGTCGTCGAGGAGAGCCCCAGCTCGGCGAGGCGCCCCGAGAGGCCCGTGAAGTGGGCGGTGAGGGCATCGGTGCGCCCCATCGTGGTGCCCAGCAGGATCCCCGAGACCGAGAGGGACTCCTGGATCGAGGCGGAGAGGTCGGCGGCGGTCTCCTGCTGGATGCGCGTGATCGCGCGGCGCCGCAGCCCCACCCGCCGATTCATCCACACGGCCAGCGGGACGGTGATCACGGAGAACAGGGTGAGGCGCCAGTCCATCGCGAGCATCGCGACCACGGCCATCACGATCCCGGCGCTCGCGGAGACGATCTGGGTGACCACGCTCGTGACCACGGCCTGCATCGAGCCGATGTCGTTGAAGATGCGCGACTGCACCTCGCCGGTGCGCGTGCGCGTGAAGAAGCCCAGCCCCATCCGCTGCAGGTGCGAGAAGACGGCGACGCGCAGGTCGTGCATGATCGCCTGGCCCACGCGCGTGGACAGCAGCGACTGCAGCACGCCCAGCACCGAGGAGATCGCGGTGACGGCGATCATCCCGGCCACGCACCACGCGAGCAGGTCCAGCCGCTGATCCGGCAGGGCGACGTCCACGACCTCGCGCACCAGGAACGGGGAGACCACGCCCGTCGCGGCGGCGAGCGCGATGAGCACGAGGACCACCAGCAGGGTGCCCCGGTACGGCGTGAACAGGCGCAGGATCCGGCCGACGTCGGCGCGCTGCCCCGGCGCGAGGCGCCGCTCGTCGGCCCCCGGCATCGAGGCCATCCCGCGACCCCCGCCGCCAGGACCGCCGAGTCCGCCCGCCATGCTCATCGGGCGACCGCGCCCTCAGAGACCCGCATGGCGCGCCACCTTGTGCTGCGCCGCCTGGGCGAGCGGGCGGATGGTGACGAGATCGAGGTTCACGTGGTGCGGGGCGTTCAGGGCGTAGGAGATGACGTCGGCGCAGTCCTCGGCGGTGAGCGGCTCCTCGACGCCGTCGTAGACCTTCTCGGCCCGCGAGGCGTCGCCCAGGCGCACCAGGGAGAACTCCTCGGTGCGGACCATGCCGGGAGCGATCTCGATGACGCGGATCGGTGCGCCGTTGAGCTCGAGGCGCAGGGCGGAGGCGAGCATGTGCTCCCCCGCCTTGGCGGCGTTGTAGCCGGCTCCTCCCTCGTAGGCGCCCTGGGCCGCCGTCGAGGAGAGCACGAGGACGTCGCCGCGGCCGCTCGCATGCAGGGCGGGGAGCAGCTCGCGCGTGACCCGGGCGGCGCCGAGCACGTTGACCTCGTACATCCGCTGCCAGGCGTCGAGGTCGGCCTCGGCGACGGGCTCCTGTCCGAAGGCACCGCCCGCGACGTTCACGACCGCGTTCAGGCTCCCGCCGAACGCGTCGTCCACGCGGGCCACGAGCGCGGCCACCGAGTCGTCGTCCGTGACGTCGACGGCGAGGGTCTCGCAGCCGGACTCCTCGGCGAGGGACGTCAGCCGGTCCTCGCGGCGGGCGACGGCGAGCACGCGCCAGCCGTCGGCGGCCAGGCGCACGGCGGTCGCGCGGCCGATGCCCGAGGAGGCGCCGGTGACCACGGCGGTGAGAGGGGCGGTGGCGGGTGTGGAGGAAGCGGTGGAGGCCATGGCCCCGAGGATACGGGCCGGACGGATCCGCGCAGGGCCGCGTTCCGCGAGAGGATGGGGCCATGACCTCGCCCGTCCGCACCGACTCGCCCGCGCTCCTGCGCCCCGTCGTCCTCTTCGACCTGGACGGGACGCTCGTGGACACCGTGGGCCTCATCGTCGACTCCTACGCGCACGTCTTCGAGCGCTTCGGCATCACGGGCATCGAGGAGGCGGAGGTGCGCAGCTGGATCGGCCTCGCCCTCGAGGAGACCTTCGAGGCGCTCGATCCCGTGCGCGCGCCGGCGATGGCCGAGGCCTACCGCGCGTTCAACGTGGGCCATCACGACGAGCGGATCGCCCCGTACCCCGGGGCCGACGCCCATGTGGGCACGCTGCTCGGCGCCGGGGCCGACGTGGGCGTGGTGACCTCGAAGGGCTCCGAGCTCGCCCGGCGCGGCCTCACGGCGACGGCGATGCCCGCGATCGACGTGGTGATCGGCAAGGAGCACACGCTCGCCCACAAGCCCGATCCCGCCCCGCTGCGCCACGCGCTCGAGGTGCTCGGCGCGCGCGCCGAGGACGCCGTCTACGTCGGCGACGCGGCGACCGATCTGCAGGCCGCGCACGCCGCGGGCATGGCGGCCGTGGGCGTCACCTGGGGCGCCGGCACGCGGCCCGCCCTCGAGGCGCAGGACCCGCTCGCCGTCGTCGACTCCTTCGCGGAGCTCACCCGGCTGCTCGCTCCCGAGCGCTGAGGTCGAGGACCTCCGAGATCACCAGGTGGTCTCCTGGTCGGTGCGATGGTCCTCGGGCTCGATCTGCAGCGTGCAGTGGTCCAGGCCGTGGCGCTCGCGGAGCATCGACTCGGCCGCGTCGAGGACCGCGTGGCCGTCGGTCCCCTCGCGCACCCGCAGGTGCACGGTGAGCACGTCCATCCCCGAGGTGACCGTCCACAGGTGCAGGTCGTGCACGTCGGTGACACCCGGGACGGCGCGCAGGTCCTCCCCCACGGACCCGGGATCCAGGTGCCGCGGCGTCTCCTGGCCCAGCACCGAGAGGACCTCGCGCCCCAGGATCAGCGCGCGCAGCGCGACGAACACGCCGATCGCGAGGGCGATGGCGGTGTCCCAGAGCGTGCTCCCGGTCGCGCCCACGAGGATCGCGGCCGCGACCACGCCGACCGAGCCGATGGTGTCGGCGAGGACCTCGAGATAGGCGCCCTTGACGTTGAGGCTCTCCTGCGCGCCCGCCCGCAGCAGCCGCATCACCGCGAGGTTCACGACCAGTCCGAGCGCGCCCACCACGAGCATGGGCACCGAGTCAACGTGCGCGCCCTCGGCGCCCGCGCCGATCCGGCCGATCGCCTCGAGGACCACGAAGACCGAGACGCCCAGCATCACGAGCACCGCGAGCAGGGAGGCGAACACCTCGAGGCGGTAGCTGCCGAAGCTGCGCCTGCCCGTGCGGTCGGGCCGGGCGGCGAGCACCGTGGCGCCGAGGGCGGCGGCGAGGGTGAGGACGTCGGCCGCCATGTGCCCCGCGTCCGAGAGCAGCGCGAGGGAGCCCGTGAGCAGCGCGGTGACCAGTTCGACGACGAAGAAGCCGCCGATCAGCACGAGCGCCCATGCCAGGCGGCGCCGATGCCTCCCGCCCGCGCTCAGCGCCTGCGCGGCCGAGGCGTGGGAATGGGAGTGGGCGTCCATCAGGCACCGCCTCCCGTGTGCGCGGTGTGGGCGAGCGCGAGGTCCAGGAGCATCCGCACGTGCGGATCATCCAGCCGGTAGAACATGCGCCGCCCGTCGCGGCGGGTCGCGACGACGCGGTGGGCGCGCAGCAGCTTGAGGGCGTGGGAGGTCGAGGAGTCCGACTGCCCGGTGAGCGCGGCGAGATCGTGCACGCACAGCTCCCCCTCGAGCAGGGCGAGCAGAAGGGTGAGCCGGTTGGGGTCCCCGAGCAGGGAGAACACGTCCGCGGTCTCCGCCACGTCGCGGGGGCGCGGCAGGTGCTCGGCGGCGAGCGCGACGCGCCCGGCGTCCACGACATCGCTCGCGCAGCCCTCCGCGGGCTCCGCCGCCTGCACATGTGACGATGTGTTCATACATTCAGGCTAGGGGTGCGGAGGGAGGGAGGTCAAGGGCCGACGACCGCCGTCGGCCCCGGTCAGACCCCCGCGAGCTCGACCCCGTCGTCGGCCTCCAGATCCCCGGAGACGCGCCCGCGGGCGATGCGGGAGACGAGCGCTGCGATCGCGCCGTCGCCGGTGACGTTCGTGGCGGTGCCGAAGGAGTCGATCGCGATGTAGGAGGCGATCATGAGGCCGACGGCCGCCTCGCCGAAGCCGAGCATCGAGGAGAGGATCCCGGCGGCGGCCATGATCGCTCCCCCGGGCACGCCCGGCGCGGCGATCATGACGATCCCGAGCATGAGCACGAAGCCCACGAGCTTCGCGGGGTCCAGCGGCATCCCGGTGACCACCATGATCGCGACGGCGAAGGAGGTGATCTTGAGCGTCGAGCCGGCGAGGTGGATCGTCGCGCACAGCGGGACCACGAAGTCGGCGATCGGAGCCGCCACCCCGTTGCGCTTGGTGCACTGGAGGGTCACGGGGATCGTCGCGGCCGACGAGCTGGTGCCGAGCGCCGTCGCGTAGGCGGGGAGCATCGTCCACAGCATCCTCAGGGGATTGCGGCGCATCGCCCAGCCGGCCACGCAGTACTGGGCGAGCAGCACGACCACCGTGAGGACGAAGACCATGAGCACGACCGCGAGGAACGTGCCGATGACGGTCCAGATCTGCCCGTTCATCGTGAGGCCCAGGAACATCCCGAAGATGTAGATCGGGAGCAGCGGGATGATGATCGCCTCGATCGTGCGCACCACGATCGTGCGCACCTGCTCGAAGGACTCCTGCAGCGCCCCGCGGCGCACCAGCGTCAGCCCGATGCCGAGGCAGAAGGCGAGGATGAGCGCGGTCATCACCTCGAAGACGGGCGGCATCTCGATCGTGAAGTACGGGGAGATCGCCGAGTCCTCGGGGTTGTCCAGCGTCCCCACGCTCGCGCCCGCGAGCATGCGCGGGAGCAGCAGGGCGGAGACGGCGAGCGCGAGCAGCCCGCACAGGATCGTCGAGACGTAGGCGATGCCCGCGGTGAGGGCGAGCATCCTCCCCGCCCCGCGGCCCAGCTCGCCGATCGCCGGGGTCACGAGCCCCACGATGATCAGCGGGATGAGGAACTCCAGGAACGCGGAGAACAGTCCGTTGAAGGTGGTGAACACGCGCGCGAGCGCCTCGGGCATCACCAGGCCCAGGAGGATGCCCAGCACGATCGCGACCACGATCCGCGGCAGCAGGCCGAAGCGGGGGCGACGGCGGGAGGGAGCGGCGGTCGCCTCGTCGACGGACGCGGGAGCGGCGGGCGGGGTCTCGGCAGGAGGAGTCATCGATCGTTCGATTCGTCGGGGAACGGGGATCGGCACAGGCTACCGATCCGGGCCACTTCCCCCGAAACCCTCGCGCGCGCGTCGGCCGCGCCCTAGACTCGCGCGAGTGCTCGCCTTCTGGAGGATCATCGCCGCCTCCTTCCGGCAGTACTCCACCTATCGCGTCGCCACCGTCGCCGGCGTGTTCACGAACTCCGTGTTCGGCCTGATCCGCGCCTCGATCCTGCTGGCCGCGGTCTCCACCGCCGGGGGCGAGCTGCGCGGCTACGACGCCCTGCAGGCCGCGACCTACGTGTGGCTGGGCCAGGCGCTGCTCGCCCCCGTCGAGGCCTTCGGCACCCGGGAGGTCGCCGAGCGCGTCCATCAGGGCGACGTGGCCATCGACCTGCTGCGGCCCCTGGGATTCCTCCGGCTCCAGTACGCGCAGAAGCTGGGCCGCTCCGCCTTCCTGCTGCTCGCCCGCGGGATCCCGCCGATGCTCGTGGGAGCGGCGCTCACCGGCATCTCCCTGCCGACGGACCCCGCGGCCTGGCTGCTGGGCCTGCTCGCGATCCTGCTCGCGGTCACCGTCGCCTTCCTCGCGGACATGCTGGTGAACCTCGCGGCGTTCTGGATCGTGCAGACCCGCGGGCTCACCGTCGTCTACACGGCCGTGATGAACCTGCTCTCCGGGTTCCTCATCCCCATCGCCTGGTTCCCCGACCGGCTGATCGCCCTCACCCGCGCGACCCCGTTCCCCGCCATGGTGCAGACCCCGATCGACGTGCTCTCCGCGCGCGTGACCACGGCCGAGGCCCTCCCCGAGATCGGCGTGCAGGCGCTGTGGGCGGGCATCCTCGCCCTCGCCGCCTGGGCGGTGCTGCAGCGCGGGATCCGTTCGCTGGAGGTGCAGGGTGGCTGAGAGGACACCGTCGGCCCGCCCGGGCTCGACCCTGCGGATGGTCGCGACGCTCTACGGCTCGCGGATCCGCTCCCAGGCCTCGTTCCGCACGAGCTTCCTCATGGACCTGCTGGGCCAGGTCCTCATCGTGGGCACCGAGTTCCTCGAGCTGTGGGTGATCCTCTCCCAGGTCGACGTGCTGGGCGGGATGACGCTGCCGCAGGTCGCCGTGGTCTACGGGCTCGGAGCTCTCGCCTTCGGGATCGCCGACATGCTGTTCGGGGAGATCGACGGGCTCTCCACGGCGATCCGCTCCGGGACGCTCGAGACCCTCATGATCCGCCCCGTGCCGATGCTGCTGCAGATCTCGAGCCTGGACCTCTCCCTGCGCCGGCTGGGCCGGATCGCCGTCGGCATCGCGATGACCGCGACCGCGCTCGCGATCGCCGGCTTCTCCCCCACCCCGCAGACGCTCGCGCTGCTGGTGATCGCGCCGCTCGCGGGCGCCGCGATCATGGGCGCCCTGTTCACGATGGCCGGGGCCATGCAGTTCTGGCTCGTGGACGGCCGCGAGTTCGCGAACGCGTTCACCTACGGCGGCAACTACGTGGCCACGAACCCCGGCGCGGTGTTCCCGCTGCCCCTGCGGGCGTTCTTCACCTTCGTGATCCCGACGACGCTCGTCGCCTACACCCCGACCCTGGCCCTGCTGGACCTGCCCGGCCCGCCGCTGCTGCCGCAGTGGACGGGCTGGCTGGGCCTGCCGGTCGCGGTCCTCACCTGGATCCTCGCCGCGCTGCTCTGGCGCGCGGGGGTCCGTCGCTACACAGGAGCCGGCGGATGACGAACCACGAGACGCCCCAGCCCGCGATCGACCTGCGCTCCCTGCGCCGGGACTACGTGGTGCGCTCGGGCCCGCTGGGCCGACGCACCCGCAGGATCGTGCGCGCCGTCGACGACGTGACCCTGCAGGTGCATCCCGGGGAGGCGGTCGGCTTCGTGGGCGCGAACGGCGCCGGGAAGTCCACCACCATCAAGATGATGACCGGCATCCTCCAGCCCACCTCCGGCGACGTGCGGGTGCTGGGCCGGCGTCCCGTCGCCGAGCGCCGACGCCTCGCCCGGGAGATCGGCGTGGTCTTCGGCCAGCGCTCGCAGCTCTGGTGGGACCTCCCGCTGCGCGACTCCTTCCGGATCCTCGGCGCGATGCACCGCCTGAGCGAGGCCGAGCGCGTGCGGCGCCTGGGGCGCCTCGTCGAGGGGCTCGACCTCGAGGAGTTCCTCGACCGACCGGTGCGCCAGCTCTCGCTCGGCCAGCGGATGCGCGGCGAGGTCGCGGCCTCGCTGCTGCACTCCCCGCGCCTGGTCATCCTCGACGAGCCGACGATCGGCCTGGACATGATCTCCAAGGAGGGGCTGCGCCGCTTCCTGCGCGAGGACCGCGAGGAGCGCGGCACCACGCTGTTCCTCACCACGCACGACATGGGCGACGTGGAGCGCCTGTGCGAGCGGATCGTCGTGGTCAACTCCGGCACGGTCGCCTTCGACGGCCCCCTCGCCGGCTTCCGCGAGTCCCTCGGCGCGCCCCGCGAGCTCATCGTCGACCTCGCCGCGCCGCGCGAGGCGCTCGCCCTCCCTCCCGAGGCCGACGTGCTCGCCGTCGAGGCCGACGGGATCCGTCACCGCATCGCCTTCCGCGGCAGCGAGATGACGGTGCCCGCCCTGCTCTCCGCGATCGGCGCGCAGGCCGAGATCGCCGATCTCTCCCTCGCCGAGCCCGCGATCGAGGACCTCGTGCGGGAGATCTACGCCCGGGGCCGGTGAGAGCCGAGGGCGACGGGCCGACGATGCCACGTATCCTCGCTGCGGGCCCGTCCGTCGGCCCCGTCGCACCCCGCAGCGCCCCGGCGCGCACCCACCCGCAGCGAACGAGGAGAGCACATGAGCCCCGCCGCCCCGTCCGTCGGCCGGATGATCTCGAGCGGCCTGGACGCCGTGCCGAAGATGCTCCGCCATGACTCCCCGCGCACCCGCCACGAGGCGATGGCCCGAGGCATGCTCGACCACGTCCTGCGCGACCGCCGCGCCCGCCGGCAGTTCGCCCGCCGCATCGCCGACGTGTCCGGATCCGTGCCCGCCTTCCGCACGACCACCCGCAGCGCGGCCGACGCCTTCGACCTGGTGGGCCAGTCCCCCTCGACCGGCTCCTCCGAGATCCTCGCGGTCAAGCTCGTGATCGACGGGGACCTCTCCGAGGAGCGCCTGCGCTCCCTGCTCGGCTCCCTCGAGAGGACCCCGGGCAGCCGCCTGCTGCTCATCGTGCCGCGCTCGCGCCGCTCCGCCGTGCGCGAGGTCGACGACCCCACCGGCCGCATCCGCATGGTGACCTGGGCGCAGGTCGCCAAGCGGCTCGTGCCGCACGACCCCGAGAGCGCCGAGCTGTGGACGGCTCTCGCCGAGTTCGGCGAGAACCAGGCCGTCGAGGACGCCCAGCAGCCCGTCGCCCCGAAGGTCCTGCTCGACGAGGAGGTCACCACCGAGCTGCGCGATCACCTGCGCTCGATGCTGCTCGTCAGCGACGAGCTCATCCATCGCGCGCCGCGTTTCTCCTCCTCGCGCAGCCATCCGCGGGCGTGGCTGCACGCGGGCGCGAGCGGCAACGATCTCGGCGTCGAGTTCGACGCCGTCGAGGACGGCTCGGCGATCTGGCTCGTGGGCTCCCGCCCCCAGCGGTCCTTCCCGCTGGGCATCGGGGCGCTCGGCTCCGACGAGGAGCGCGAGGCCGCCATCGCCCGTCTGCGCGCGATCGCCTCCCACGCCGACTGGCGATACGACGCGGACCTCACCTTCGAGCCCGACTCCTTCATCGGCGCCCCGGCCTCCCGGAAGCTCGAGGACGCCCGCGCCCTGCTCTGGGAGGTCCTCGACCCGGGCCGTCTCGAGGCGAGCGGCTTCCCGCTCGTCCCCCGCCAGCAGCCCGACATGACCGCCGACCGCCTCTCGGTGCGCGTGCACGCCCCGTCGATCCCGCGCTCGGGCACCTTCCTCGTCTCGATCGGCGGCTCGAGCACCTGGCGCACGCTGCTGCCGCGCGTCACCCGCGAGTACGACCACCGCACCTACGTGGTCCAGGCCAAGAAGTCCGACTCCGTGCAGGACCTCGTCACCAGCGTCCACGAGGCGCTGCACTCGCTCGCGACCAAGCCCTGAGCGCGGCTGCGGGGGCACGGCGAGCGGGCATCCCCGGGAACGACGCGCGGCTCACATCCCGCGGGCGCGCGGCGGCTGGGACAATGGCGGCTGAGGGCGCCCTCACCGGGGCGCCGCAACCAGGTCGCAGGAGGCAGCGAGGGTGAACGGCTCGTTCAAGGTCCGCGGGGGCAAGCTCGTCTCGGTCGAGGTCGAGGCCTCGGACGGGGTGATCACCTCCGCCCACGTGTTCGGCGACTTCTTCCTCGAGCCCGACGAGGCCCTCGAGGACATCGACGCCGCGATCGTCGGCCTGCCCGTGAAGGCGAGCGCCGCGACGATCACCGAGGCGATCTCCGCGCGCCTCGCCGCCCGGCACGGCGACGTCCAGATGATCGGCTTCGACGCGGACGCCGTCGCGATCGCCGTGCGCCGGGCCCTCGGCAACGCGACCAGCTGGGACGACCACGAGTTCGACGTCATCGGCCCGGTCACCATGGCGCCGATCATGCACGTGGCGCTCGACGAGGTCATCCCCCACGAGGTCGCCGCCGGTCGGCGCAGACCGCTGCTGCGGATCTGGGACTGGGACTCCCCGCTCGTGGTGATCGGCTCCTACCAGAGCGTGAAGAACGAGATCGACCCCGCGGGCGCCGCCAAGCACGGCATCGGCGTGGTGCGCCGCATCACCGGCGGCGGCGCCATGTTCATGGAGGCCGGCAACTGCCTCACCTACTCCCTCGTGGTGCCGTCCTCCCTGGTGGAGGGCCTCAGCTTCGAGCAGTCCTACGCCTACCTCGACGACTGGGTGATGGGCGCGCTCGCGGAGATCGGCGTGCGCGCGCGGTACGTGCCGCTGAACGACATCGCCTCGGACAAGGGAAAGATCGGCGGGGCCGCCCAGCGCCGCTTCGCCGACGGCGTCGTGCTCCACCATGTCACCATGAGCTACGACATCGACGCCGACAAGATGGGCGAGGTGCTGCGCGTGGGCCGCGAGAAGCTCTCCGACAAGGGCACCCGCAGCGCGAACAAGCGCGTGGACCCGATGCGCTCGCAGACCGGCATGACCCGCGAGGCCATCATCGACAGCTTCCTGGAATACTTCCGCGGCAAGTACACGACCCACGAGTCGGCGTACACCGAGGCCGAGCTCGCCGCGGCGCGGGACCTCGTGGACACCAAGTTCGGCACCGAGGAGTGGACCCAGCGCGTGCCGTGAGCGGCCCGCCCGACGGCCCGCCGCCCGGAGCCCGGCACGCTGCGTGCGCCCCTGATCACGTCGCAGGATTGCGCTCTCAGGCACGATGCCTGGAACAATGGGCGCCATGACCGACACCGCCCCGCGCCCGAACGCCGCGTCCGCTCTCCCCGACAAGCCCAGCCTCGAGGGCCTCGAGGACAAGTGGGACCGCGTATGGGACGCCGCGCAGGTCTATGCCTTCGACGCCGACACCACCCGTGACCAGGTGTTCAGCGTCGACACCCCGCCGCCCACGGCCTCGGGCTCCCTGCACATCGGCCACGTGTTCGGCTACTCCCAGGCCGACATGATCGTGCGCTACCAGCGCATGCGCGGCAAGAACGTGTTCTACCCGCTGGGCTGGGACGACAACGGCCTGCCCACCGAGCGCCGCGTGCAGAACTACTTCGGCGTGCGCTGCGACCCCTCGCTGCCCTACGAGGAGGACTTCACCCCGCCGCAGGAGGGCGGGGACAACAAGTCCGCGAAGGCCGCGAACCAGAAGCCGATCTCGCGCCGGAACTTCATCGAGCTCTGCGAGCGGCTCACGAAGATCGACGAGGCCTCCTTCGAGGAGGTCTTCCGCACGCTCGGCCTCTCCGTCGACTGGAACCACAGCTACCAGACGATCGACGCGCGCTCCCGCGCGACCAGCCAGCGCGCCTTCCTCGAGAACCTGGCCACGGGCCAGGCCTACCAGTCCGAGGCCCCCACGATGTGGGACGTCACCTACCGCACCGCGGTCGCCCAGGCCGAGCAGGAGGACCGCGAGCGCGACGGCGCCTACCACCGCATCGGCTTCACGAAGGCCGATGGGAGCGGCGAGAAGGTCTTCATCGAGACCACGCGCCCCGAGCTGCTGCCCGCGTGCGTGGCCCTGGTCGCCCACCCGGACGACGAGCGCTACCAGGAGCTGTTCGGCACCACGGTCGCCTCCCCGCTGTTCGGCGTCGAGGTGCCGGTGCTGGCCCACCCCCTCGCCCAGGCCGACAAGGGCGCGGGCATCGCCATGATCTGCACCTTCGGCGACGCGAACGACGTCACCTGGTGGCGCGAGCTCGAGCTGCCCACCCGCAGCGTCATCGGCCGCGACGGCCGCTTCCTGCCCGAGGCCCCGTGGATCACCTCCGCCGAGGGCCGCGAGCGCTACGCCGAGCTCGCCGGGCTCACCGTGTTCAGCGCGCAGAAGCGCCTCGTCGAGATGGTCACCGAGACCGGTGACCTCGTGGGCGAGCCGAAGAGGATCACGCATCCGGTGAAGTTCTACGAGAACGGCGACAAGGCCCTCGAGTACGTCACCAGCCGCCAGTGGTACCTCACCAACGGCGGCCGCGACACCAGCGAGGGCGGGCTGCGCGACGCTCTGATCGCCCGCGGCGCCGAGATCACCTGGCACCCCGCATACATGGAGTCCCGCTACCGCAACTGGGTCGAGGGCCTCGCCGGGGACTGGCTGGTCTCCCGCCAGCGCTTCTACGGCGTCCCGATCCCCGTCTGGTACGCCCTGGACGCCGCCGGGGAGGTCGACTACGACACCGTGCTCACCCCCGAGCTCGAGCGCCTGCCGATCGATCCGACGACCGACGCGCCCGTCGGCTACGAGGAGTCCCAGCGCGACCGGCCGGGCGGCTTCACCGCCGACCCTGACATCCTCGACACCTGGGCGACGAGCTCCCTGACCCCGCAGCTCGCGGGCGGCTGGGACGCCGATCCGGAGCTGTTCGCGAAGGTCTACCCGATGGACCTGCGCCCCCAGGGCCACGACATCATCCGCACCTGGCTGTTCTCCACGATCGTGCGCTCGCACCTGCAGCAGGATTCCCTGCCCTGGTACAACACGTCGATCAACGGCTGGATCCTGGATCCGGACCGCAAGAAGATGAGCAAGTCCAAGGGGAACGTCGTCACCCCGATCGGCCTGCTGCACGACCACGGCTCGGACGGCGTGCGCTACTGGGCGGGCCGCGCCCGTCAGGGCGTGGACACCGCCTTCGACGAGGGCCAGATGAAGATCGGCCGACGCCTCGCGATCAAGATCCTCAACGCCTCGAAGTTCGCGCTCGGCTTCGGGACCGCCCCGGCCGACCCGTCGGGCCGCCTGGCCGCGGACCCGTCGGCCGTGACGCACCCGCTGGACCGGGCGATGCTGGCGACCCTCGCCGAGGTCGTGGACTCCGCGACCGCCGCCTTCGAGGAGATGGACTACGCGCGCGCCCTCGAGGTCGTCGAGCCCTTCTTCTGGACGTTCTGCGACGACTTCATCGAGCTCATCAAGGATCGCGCCCACGGCGCCTCCGCGAGCGGCGAGGAGGGCGCGGCCTCGGCGCGCGCCGCCCTCGCGATCGCCCTCGAGGTGCTGCTGCGCCTGTTCGCCCCGGTGATCGTGTTCGCGACCGAGGAGGTCTGGTCGTGGTGGCGCGAGGGCAGCGTGCACACGCAGCCCTGGCCGACGTCCGACGCACTGCGCGAGGCCGCGGCCGGCCAGGACGCCGCGCTGCTGGGCACCGTCGAGCAGGCCGCGATCGTGCTGCGGCGCATCAAGTCCGATGCGAAGGTCTCGCAGAAGACCCCGATCCTGCAGGTCACCGTCACCGCCCCCGAGTCCGCGATCGCGCACCTCGAGGCGGCGCGCGGGGACCTCACGGCCCTGGGCCGGATCGAGGCGCTGACGATCACCGGCGGCGAGGTCGAGGGCATCGCCACGAGCGACGTCGAGCTCGGAGAGCCGCCGGTCAAGAAGCCCCGGAACCAGGGCTGACGCGGAGCGCTCCCGCGCTCAGCGCACCACCTCACGGCTGGATCCGTCGACACGGCGGGTCCAGCCGCGTGCGTCGAGGTGCTCGAGCAGCGGGATCGCGACGCGGCGCGTGGTCCCCAGCGCCCGACGGGCCGCGCTCGCGGTGAAGGGCTGCTCGAGCCGGGCGAGCTCGCGCATCGCCAGGGCCGGGGCCGTCGGCAGGAGCACCACGCCGTCCGGGAGGCGCAGCAGGCGTCCCTGCTTCTCGGCCGCAGCGAGCTCGCGGACGCCGAGGTGCAGGGCGGCGAGGTCGTCGGCCTCCGGAGCCAGGAACGGATGCGCGCGCAGGCGCTCCTCGAGCGCCGCGACCTGCGTTTCCGCCGCGCCGAGACCGACAGCGTGCGCGGGGTCGATGATGCGGCCGCCCTGCGCGGCGAGCCCGGCGGCCGGGAGCACCAGGGAGAGCAGCGAGCCGTCGGGCATGGGCGGGGCGGACCTCTCCGGGACCGTCCCGTCCCGTGCCAGCAGGTCGAGCGCCGCGCCGCGCGTGATCCCGGCGGAGAGCGCGTCGCGCTCGTGCTCGGCGCGGGCGGCCTCGCGCAGCGCGCCGGCCCAGGCGGTGATCGCCTGCTCGGCCACGAGCCACTCCCCTGCGCGGAGGATGCCGCCCGGCAGCGGATCGGGCACCGCGATCCCCCGGCGCGCGAGGCGGTCCGCGCGGATCGCGCCGCGGCGGGCGGTCTCGTGGGCGGCGTCCCCGTGCGGGTCCATGGTCCCGAGCTCGGTGCTGCGGCGCTTCCCGGCGCCTCGCCGGGTGAGCGCGGGCGGGTCGACGTCGAGGATCTGCACGCCGCCGAGGACCGCGTGCTCGCCGCTGCCGCGCAGCAGCATCCGGTCGCCCACGCGCAGCGGCAGCGGCCGTTCGAGGGCGAGGCGGGCGTGCTGCGCGCCGAGGTCGCGCACGCGCGCGGGGACGGCGGCGGTGCCGGCGTGGACCATGACCTCGCGGGGGACCTCGTCGAGCGCCTCGCCGGTCGTCCGGCGCACGTCCACGTGGTCCACGGCCTCGAAGGCGCCGGGGGTGACGAGGGCGTCTCCGCGGCCGATCCCCTCGAGGTCCGCGCCCCGCAGGTTCACGGCGGCCCGGCAGACCGGGCCGAGCTCGCGCGCCGATTCCTCACGGCTCTGCAGGCCGCGGACGAGGACCTGGGCGCCGCCGTCACGGGCCGCGTCCCCCTGGGTGCCGAGCAGAGAGAGGCGGTCGCCCTGGTGCAGCGTCCCGGTCGCGAGGGTGCCGGTGACCACGGTGCCGGCGCCCGAGATGCTGAAGGCGCGGTCGATCCACAGCCGCACCGGTGCGTCCGCCGGCGGCTCGGGGGCGTGCTCGAGGACGTCGTCGAGAACGGTCCGCAGCTCGTCGATGCCCTGACCGGTGCGGGCGGAGACGGTGACGGCCGGGGCTCCGGCGAGTCCGGTGCCGGCGAGCTCCGTGCGGGCCCGGGCGAGGGCGGCGCGGCCGCCGTCCTCGGCGAGATCCGCGCGGGTGATGACGAGGACGCCGGTCTCGATGCCGAGGGCGGCGAGCGCGTCGCGGTGGTCGTCGGACTGCGCCTGCCAGCCCTCGTCGGCCGCGACGACGAAGCAGACGACCGGGGCGGGGCCGAGCCCGGCGAGCATGTTGCCCAGGAACCGCTCGTGGCCGGGGACGTCGACGAAGGAGACCTCGCGGCCGCTGGGCAGGCGGGTCCAGGCGAAGCCGAGGTCGATGGTCAGGCCCCGGCGCCTCTCCTCCTCCCAGCGGTCGGTCTCGATGCCGGTCAGCGCGCGCACCAGGGTGGACTTGCCGTGGTCGACGTGCCCGGCGGTCGCGACGACGCGCTCGATCATGGGTGCTCCGAGGCGGCGTTCGCGGCCCGCGCGGCCTGCGCGGCCTGCGCTGCCTGCACCGCGCTGGTCAGGTCCTCGTCGCGATCTGCGGGGACGCAGCGCAGGTCCAGCAGGCAGGCGCCGTCGCGAAGGGTCGTGACGACGGCCGGCTCGCCGCGGCGCAGGGGCTCGGTGAGGTCCTCGGGGAGGGCGATCGCGACGCCGGGCAGCGGCACCTCGGCGCCGCCTCCGCCGCCCACGCGGCCGTCGTGGTCGACGACGCGGCCGCCGACCTGCGCGGACACGGCCTCGGTGCGTGCGCGCAGCTGCTCGGGATCGATGTGGAGGGCCGACGGGACGGGCGGCTCGGGGCCCCGCAGCGTGGCCTCGAGCGCGGCGAGGGCGAGCTTGTCGGCACGCATCGCGCGGGCCATGGGATGGCGGGCGAGGCGGGCGATGACGTCGGCCCGTCCCAGCAGGATCCCGGCCTGGGGCCCGCCGAGCAGCTTGTCGCCCGAGGCGATGACGACGTCGGCCCCGTCGCGCAGCGCCGTGGAGAGCGCGGGCTCCTCGGGCAGGGCGGGGTCCGGGTCGACGAGCCCGCTGCCGAGGTCGACGACGAGCGGCAGGCGGGCGTCATGGCAGAGCCCGGCGAGCTCGGCGACGGGGACGGCGGAGGTGAAGCCGCTGATGCGGTAGTTGCTCGCATGGATGCGCAGCACGCAGCCCGTCTCGGCGCCGAGCGCGCCGGCGTAGTCCTCGGCGTGGGTGCGGTTGGTGGTGCCGACCTCGCGGATCCGGGTGCCGGTCGAGGCGATGAGCTCGGGCAGGCGGAAGCCGGCGCCGATCTCGATCATCTCCCCGCGCGAGAGGACCACCTCGCCGCTCCCCGCGAGCGCCGTGGTCGCGAGCAGGAGCGCGGCGGCGCCGTTGTTGACGACCAGCGCGTCCTCGGCCGCGGGGCACGCGGCGAGGAGGGCGGCCCGGGCGGCGGCCCCGCGGCGGGACCGGCGGCCGGACGCGAGGTCGAACTCGACGTCCGTGTACCCGGCGGCATCCTGCAGGGCGGCCCTCGCGGCATCGGACAGGGGCGCGCGCCCGAGGTTGGTGTGGACGATGACGCCGGTCGCGTTGAGCACGGGGCGCAGGGAGTGGGCGCCGGCGCCGCCGAGACCGGCGAGCAGCTCGGCCTCGACCTGCTCGGGGGCGATCCGGCCACTGCGGGCGCGGTCCTGGACGGCGCGGATCAGCTCGCGCACCACGCGCTCCCCCATCTGCGCGCTCGCCCGCTCGACCTCCGGCAGCGCCAGCAGGCGGTCGGTGCGGGGGATGCGGCGGCGGGGATCGGACTCGGTCACGCGCGCAGCTCCTCCTGGGTGGGATGTGGCGGAGGCGGACGGGAATCGAACCCGCCAGACCGAGATGCTCGGTCTCACCAGTTTTGAAGACTGGGGCGCCCACCAGGACACGTACGCCTCCACGGTCGATCCTATCGCCGGCCTGGGCGTCCGCGGCCCGGACCCCTCGGCCCCGGCCCGGCCCCGCCGCACCCGCACTGCCTAGACTCGCTCCCATGAGCTCCGACGACGCCCAGGTCCCCTCCGGATCCATCCCCTCCGCCCTCCCCTCGATCTCGGTGCGGCTGACGAACATGGCCCACGGCGGCGGCTGCGCGAGCAAGATCCCGCCGGGCGAGCTCGAGGAGGCGGTCTCGGCGCTGGCCGGCCAGAGCGCGGGCGACGTGATCGTGGGGCTCGACGACGGCGACGACGCCGCCGCCGTGCGGGTGCGCGAGGACCTCGCCGTGCTCTCGACCGCGGACTTCTTCACCCCCGTGGTCGACGACGCCTTCGACTGGGGCCGCATCGCCGCCGCGAACGCGCTCTCTGACATCTACGCGATGGGCGGCGACCCCGTGGTCGCGATCAACCTCGTGGGCTGGCCGCGCGAGACGCTCCCCTACGAGCTGCTGCGCGAGGTGCTGCGGGGCGGCCTCGAGGTCGCGGCGTCTGCCGGTGTCCCGGTGATCGGCGGGCACAGCGTGGACGATCCGGAGCCCAAGTACGGGATGGCCGTCACCGGCACCGCGCATCCGGATCGGCTGCTGCGCAACGACGCGGCCCGGGCCGGTCTGCCGCTCACCCTCACCAAGCCGCTCGGCGTGGGCCTGCTGAACAACCGCCACAAGGCGACGGCCGAGGTGTTCCCCGCGGCGATCGAGACGATGACGACGCTGAACCGCGATGCCTCGCAGGCTGCGCTCGCGGCGGGCGTGCGCGCGGCGACCGACGTCACCGGGTTCGGCCTGCTCGGGCACCTGTTCAAGATGATGCGCGCCTCGGGCGTCGCTGCGGAGATCGACCGCGGCGCCGTGCCGCTCGTCGACGGCGCGGCGGAGGCGCTGCGCGACGGCTTCGTCTCCGGCGGCACCCGGAGGAACCTGGACTGGGTGCGCGACCACGTGCAGGCCGGCCCCGGCATCACCGAGGACGATCTGCTGCTGCTCGCCGACGCCCAGACCTCCGGCGGCCTGCTCGTGGTCGGCGAGGTGCCCGGCTACCCGATCATCGGACGGACCGTGCCGGCCACGACTGGCGCCTCGGCCATCAGCGTGAGGTGAGACGCGCGGTGCGCGGCGGGGGCACCCCGGCGAATGCGGCATCCCCGCCGCCCGTCATCACTTCCCCCGTCGACGCCTCCGGCCGATCCCGCGCGCGAGCAGGGACGTCAGGATCGCGGAGAGAGCGAGCGCCGTCACCCACGTGATCGGGTGCCCGGAGAACAGCCCCTCGCCCCTGGCGACGGAGAAGATCACCCACAGCACCACCGCGTCGGTGAGGAAGAGCCCCAGCATCGGGATCCACGTCTCTGCCTTCATCGCACCCTCCTCGGTTCGCGGCCTCGAGCCCTCCGTGTCGGCCCGGTCACCACCCGGTGGTGATCGAGTCGTCCGTGATGCCGGCGGCCCGGCGCTTCTCGAGGCGGTCCTTCTGCGGGATCATCACGCGCCGCGGGTCCTTCACCGACTCGTGGCCGGCGTGCAGGACGCCGAAGCGGGTGAGGGCGGAGGCTCCCGCGAGGGCCAGGCCGCTCGCGACGGCCACGGTCCGGCTGCGGCGTGCCAGCAGCGTGCCGATGCCGCCGGCGACCGCGAGGCGCTCGGCCCAGGTGAGGAGCTTCCCGGGCGTGCCCTCCTCGAGGGGCTCGGACTCCAGCGGGTGCATCCTCGACTTCGTGAAGTGCATGCCGACGATGTCGCCGACGACGCCCGCCGCGGCGAGCAGGCGCGCCGGGCCGGCGTTCTTCCGCGAGGTGAGCGCCATCGCCATGCCGCCTGCGGCGAGGCTCGCCGAGGAGACGAACACGAAGGGCAGGCCGTGGCGTGCCGCGTTCCAGGTCGGCACGGCGGTGTCGCCCAGCAGCACGGCGGTGTACGCGGCGAGCGGCGCGCCCATGACGCCCTGGAGGACGGCCGACGGCCCCTCCGCCAGACGCAGCAGCGGACGCAGCGGCCCGAAGGGCAGGCGCTCGCCCGTCAGGCGGTCCACCTCGTTGGCCGCGGTCATCGCGGCACCGCTCGCGTACGAGCTGAGGATCCAGGTGCCCAGGCTCATCGGGGAGCTGACCTTGAACACGCGCATCATGTGCAGGAAGCGCTCGGGCCGGCCCAGGTCGATGACGAGCGCGGGCGTGCCGACGCCCACGGCGGCGATCGCGACCAGGCGGGCGCTGCGGCGCAGCTCGGTGTTCCCGGTGAGCGCGGCGCCGGCCTGGAGCAGCCCGGAGGCGCCGGCGAGACCGCCCACGAACAGGTAGATCCCGATGGGGGTCTCCCACGGCGGAGCCTTCACGACGGGACGGCCGTAGTAGGACTCGAACTCGACGTCCTCGACCATCGCCATCTCGCGCGAGCCGTCGCCGCCGCCGCTCTCGGTCAGGTCTCGACGGCGCTTCCCCCTGCCGCCGGGGCCGGCGCCCCGGCCGCCGCGCCGACGACGCGGGGGCTCGGGCGGGCGGTACTCGTCGTACTCGGAATGGGTCACCGACGTCCTCCCAGGAACGCGAGAGCGGTCGCGACCAGCATGCCGCCCATGGCGACGGCCGCGGTGCGGTACATGTGCGGCAGGTCGGCCGTGGGCACCTGCGGGTCCGGCGGCAGGCCGTAGACCTCGGGCTCGTCCAGCAGCAGGAACACCGATCCGGTGCCGCCCACGCCGTCCTCCGGGTTCGCGCCGTACAGGCGCGCCTCGGTCATGCCCTGCGCGTGCAGCTGGGCGACGCGCTCATGCGCCTGCTCGACCATGTCGGAGCGGTCCCCGAACTTGATGGACGTGGTGGGGCAGGTCTTCGCGCACGCGGGCTCCTCGCCCTCGACCAGCCGGTCGTAGCACAGTGTGCACTTGTTCGCGGTGCCCTTGTTCGGCACCTCCTGCTGCACGCGGCCGCGATCCTCCTTCGGGGAGACCGTGCCGTCGTCGCGGCGCTCGATGACCCCGAAGGGGCAGCCGCCGACGCAGGTGCCGCAGCCGTTGCAGATGTCGGACTGCACCACCACGGTGCCGAACTCGGTGCGGAACAGGGCCCCGGTGGGGCACACGTCCAGGCAGCCGGCGTGGGTGCAGTGCTTGCACACGTCCGAGGACATCAGCCACCGGAACTCCGGAGTGTCCGGGGGCGTGGTGTCCACCCCGGTGAGGTCCTCCCCTGCGCGCCCGCCGGGCGCGGCGGCGCCGCTGCGGGGACCGATCGTGGGCATGCCCAGGGAGACGAGCTTGCGGCCCGACTCGCGGGCCTCCTCGATGCGATCCTTCTTCTGCTCGACGAAGGCCACGTGGCGCCAGGTGTTCGCCCCCAGCGAGCCGGTGTTGTCGTAGGAGGAGCCGAGGATCTTCAGGTCGCCGTCCTGCGGGTTGCGGTTCCACTCCTTGCACGCGACCTCGCAGGCCTTGCAGCCGATGCAGATCGAGGTGTCGGTGAAGAACCCCTTGCGCGCGTGGTCGTGTCCCCATCCGGAGTCGGCGGCGGGGTTCTCCTCGGGTCCGGACAGCAGTCCCATCAGTCCTCCTCCGTTCCGGTGGTGCGGTGGTCCTCGTCGGCGCGCTCGTGGGGCGGCAGATCGAAGGTCTCCTCGATCGACTCCCCGCTCTGCAGGTCGATGTCCTGCCTCTCGGTGCCCTCGGGGAAGTCGGGCGCCGTGAGCAGCTGGTCCCCGGTGTCGAGCTGGAGACCGGCGCGGCGCTGGAGCTCCTCGACCAGCTCCTGGCGCGCCGTCCCTCGGGGCCGACGGCCGGGCCGGATCGCGCAGGCCGTGACCTTCGAGTTCTGGATCTGCGTGTTCGCGTCCAGGTTCATCGCGATGAGGTCGTTGACGCTGTCGCCCTCGACGACCGCGTGCGTCCCCTGCGCCCAGTGGTAGGGCAGGCCGATCTGGTGCACCGTGCGTCCGGAGATCGTCAGCGGCTTCATCCTCTCGGTGACCAGGGCGATCGCCTCGATCGCGGCGCGCGGCGAGATGATCGTCGCCCATCCGTACGGCTCGATGCCCACCTCCGCGGCGAGCTCCGGGGAGATCTCGCAGAACAGCTGCGGCTGGAGCTCGGCGAGATAGGGCAGCCAGCGGCTCATGCCGCCCGCCGTGTGGTGCTCGGTGACGCGGTAGGTCGAGAAGTAGTACGGGTACACGTCCTCGCGGGCGTCCCCCGTCATCCCCGGGGCGTTGAGGTTGTCCCGGTCCTGGATGAACTCGCGCGTCGGGTTCGCCTGCTGCGGGTACAGCGGGTTCGGGATCGAGGAGTCCACGGGCTCGTAGTGGGTCGGGAGCGGACCGTCGACCAGTCCCGTCGGCGCGAACAGCCAGCCGCGCCCGTCGGACTGCATGACGAACGCGTCGTTTCCGGCCAGGCCCTTCGCCCCGCCCGCCTCGACGTCACCCGGATCGTGCGGGGCCTTGTCGGCGGGGAAGTCCGGGACGTCGGAGCCGGCCCACGTCTCCGCCTTCTCGTCCCACCACAGGAGCTTCTTGCGCTCGCTCCAGGGCTTGCCGTCGGGGTCGGCCGAGGCGCGGTTGTAGAGGATGCGCCGGTTCATCGGCCAGGCCCATCCCCACTCGTGGGCGAACTCGTCCTGCTCGTAGCCGGGCTTCTTGCGGGCGGCCTGGTTGATGCCGTCGGCGTACACACCGGCGTAGATCCAGCAGCCGCCGGAGGTCGAGCCGTCGTCGGCCATCTCCGTGTAGCCGCTCAGCGGCTGCCCTGCCTTCGGGCCGGTCTCGTGGCAGCCGTTGATCTCGGCGATCACGGACTCCGGATCGACCTCGCCCTCCTCGTCCACGGGGTAGTCCCACGTGAGGTCGAGAAGCGGCCGGTCACGGGGATCGGTCGACCCCCGGAGCTTCTCGCGGATGCGCCGGCCGAGCTCGTAGAGGAAGTCGAGCTCGCTCTGCGCGTCGCCCGGCGGATCCACGGCCTTCTCGCGCCACTGCACGAGACGCTGGGTCTGGGTGAAGGAGCCGGCCTTCTCGGTGTGGTTCGCCGCCGGCAGGAAGAACATCTCGGTGCCGATGTCCTCCGTACGCAGCTCGCCGGAATCGATCTCCGGCCCCTCCTTCCACCAGGTGGCGGACTCGATCATGTAGAAGTCGCGCACCACCATCCACTTCAGGTGGGACATGCCCAGGCGCTGCATGCGGCCGTTCGCCGATCCCACCGCCGGGTTCTGCCCCAGCAGGAAGTACCCGTCCACGCCGTCGTCGAGCATCCGCATCAGCGTCTGGTAGGTCCCTGCCGGGCCGTCGAGCCGCGGCAGGTAGTCGAAGGCGAAGTCGTTCTCCGCGGTGGCGTGCTCGCCCCACCACGCCTTGAGCAGGTTCACGGCGTACGTGCGCGACTCGGCCCAGAAGCCCTTCTGCTCCTTGCGGCCGATGGAGTCCGCGTAGGTCTGGAAATCGTCGTGCGACCCCGCCTTCGGCATGGGCAGGTAGCCCGGCAGCAGGTTGAACAGCGTCGGGATGTCCGTCGACCCCTGGATGGTGGCGTGGCCGCGCAGCGCCATGATGCCGCTGCCCGGTCGGCCCACGTTCCCCATCAGCAGCTGCAGCATCGCCGCGGTGCGGATGAACTGGGCGCCTCCCACGTGCTGGGTCCAGCCCACCGCGTAGGCGAAGCAGGTGGTGCGCTCGCGACCGGAGTTCTCCACGAGCGCGCGGGCGAGGTAGTCGAAGTCCGCGCGGGAGATGCCGCACGCCTCGGTCACCATCTCCGGGGTGTACCGGGAGTAGTGGCGCTTGAGGATCTGGAGGACCGTGCGCGGATCCTGCAGGGTCTCGTCGCGCGCGGGGATGCCGTGCTCGAGCGGCGGACCGCCCGATCCGAACGCCTCGCCGGCGCCGGCGCGGCCGGCGGTCCAGTGGGAGCCCTCCTGGCCCTCGAAGGCGCTCGCGTCGGCGACCTTCCCGTCCTTCCCCGGGGCGGAGTACGCCCAGGACGCGGGGTCGTAGGTCCCGGTCTCCGGGTCGTAGCCGGAGAACAGGCCCTCGAGGTCCTCGGTGTCCAGGAACTCCTCGGAGATGATCGTGGAGGCGTTGGTGTACGCCAGCACGTAGTCCTTGAAGTACAGGTCGTTGCTCAGCACATGGTTGATGAGCGCTCCCAGCAGCACGACGTCACTGCCGGCGCGCGTGGGGATGTGCTTGTGCGCGTTGGCCGAGGTGCGCGTGAAGCGCGGATCCACATGGATGATCGTGGCTCCGCGGGACTTCGCCTCCATCACCCACTGGAAGCCCACGGGATGGGCCTCGGCCATGTTCGAGCCCTGGATGATGATGCAATCCGCGTTGGCCATGTCCTGGAGGGACTGGGTGGCGCCTCCGCGTCCGAACGAGGCTCCCAGACTGGGAACCGTGGCGGAGTGTCATATGCGCGCCTGGTTCTCCATCTGGATCGCGCCCGCGGCCGTGAACAGCTTCTTGGCGAGGTAGTTCTCCTCGTTGTCGATGGTCGCCCCGCCGAGGCTCGCGATGCCCATCGTGCGGCGCAGGGCGTGGCCCTTGTCGTCGACGTCCTCCCAGTGGTTGCGGCGCGCCTCGAGGAAGCGGTCGGCGATCATGTCGATCGCGGTGTCGCGGTCGAGGTCCTCCCACTCGGTCCCGTAGGGCCGGCGGTAGCGCACCTTCGTGATGCGGCGCGGCGAGTTCACGAGCTGCTCGCTCGCCGACCCCTTCGGGCACAGGCGACCGCGCGAGATCGGCGAGGCGGGGTCGCCCTCGATCTGCGTGACCTTGCCGTCCTTCGAGTAGACGAGCTGGCCGC
Source organism: Brachybacterium sp. ACRRE (assembly GCF_022346485.1). NCBI lineage: Bacteria > Bacillati > Actinomycetota > Actinomycetes > Micrococcales > Dermabacteraceae > Brachybacterium > Brachybacterium sp. ACRRE. The sequence continues at coordinate 30,370 of NZ_JAKRMO010000045.1, forward strand.
AGCCGACGGCGCAGTACGGGCACACGCTGTGCGCGACGTGGTCGGCCTCGGCCGTGCGGGGCGTGATGCTGCGGGTGCGCTTCGAGGTCACGGAGGTTCCGCGGCCGAGCACGTCGCCGTCTCGCAGCTGGCGCACGACCGGCCACTCGAGGAAGCTGAAGCGGGGCATGCCCCGATGCTACTCCGGCGAAACGCCTCTTCGCGGCCGCAATGGCCGAGATTCTGACGACCTGTCAGACCGGGCGGCCGGGACCCGTGGCCGACGGCGGGGTCACGGGCGGACCGGCCGACGGATCAGGAGGCGTCCTCGCCCCGGATCTGCTCGTGGTGGCGGATCACCTCGGTGACGATGAACTTCAGGAAGGACTCCGCGAACACGGGGTCCAGACCGGATTCCTGCGCGAGCGCGCGCAGACGGGCGACCTGCTGCTCCTCGCGACGGGGATCGGCGGGCGGCAGGCCGTGCTCGGCCTTCAGCCGGCCCACGCGCTGGGTGTGGCGGAAGCGCTCGGCGAGCAGGTTCACGAGCGCAGCATCGATGTTGTCGATGCTCGAGCGCTCCTCGGCGAGCAGGGCGCGGGCGCGCTCGACGGCCTCGGGCGAGCCCGCCGCGTCGGCCGCTGCCCCTGCGTCGGCGGCACCGCTGTCCTCGGCCCTGAGCTCGCTCGCACGCACGTCGGGCGGGGTGGTGTCCTCGTGGCCCGTCATGGTCGCGTCTCCCTCGTGCGCCGCTCAGGCGCTCTGCTCGTGGCGGTCCTCGGACTCGCGCTCGACCTCGGCGGTGGTGACCATGAGCGGGGCGCGGCCGTCCGTCACCACGCCCTCGGTGATGACCACTCGGGCGATGTCGCGCCGCGAGGGCACCTCGAACATGACCGCCTGCAGGGTCTCCTCGAGGATCGCGCGCAGCCCGCGCGCGCCGGTGCCGCGGTCGATCGCGCGCTCGGCGATGGCCTCGAGGGCGCTGCGCTCGAAGTCGAGCTCGACGCCGTCGAGCTCGAACATCTTCTGGTACTGCTTGACCAGGGCGTTCTTGGGCTCGGTGAGGATCTGGATGAGGGCCTCGCGATCCAGGTTCGCCACGCTCGTGAGCACGGGCAGGCGACCGATGAACTCGGGGATCAGCCCGAACTTCAGCAGGTCCTCGGGCAGCAGCTTGGAGTAGATCTCCGACTGCTCCATGGGCGCGTGCAGCTCCGCGCCGAAGCCGATGCCGCGCTTGCCGATGCGCGAGCCGATGATGTCCTCCATCCCGGCGAAGGCACCGGCCACGATGAACAGCACGTTCGTCGTGTCGATCTGGATGAACTCCTGGTGGGGGTGCTTGCGCCCGCCCTGCGGCGGCACCGCGGCGACCGTCCCCTCGAGGATCTTCAGCAGCGCCTGCTGCACGCCCTCGCCGGAGACGTCCCGCGTGATCGACGGGTTCTCAGCCTTGCGGCCGATCTTGTCGACCTCGTCGATGTAGATGATGCCGCGCTCGGCCTTGGCGACGTCGTAGTCGGCGGCCTGGAGCAGCTTGAGCAGGATGTTCTCGACGTCCTCGCCCACGTAGCCGGCCTCGGTGAGCGCCGTGGCGTCAGCCATCGCGAAGGGCACGTCGAGCAGGCGCGCGAGGGTCTGGGCGAGGTAGGTCTTGCCGCAGCCGGTGGGGCCGACGATCAGCACGTTGGACTTGGCGACCTCGACCTCCTCCTCAGCGCTCTCCGCGTCGTCCTCGGCGGCGGGGGCCGCACCGGAGGCGCCCGCGCGAGCCGGACCCTTCGATCCCTTGGCCGGGGTCGCGTCCTTCGCCGTGCCGGCGACGGCCGGCCCCTGGGTCGACTCCGCAGCGGCCTCCTGGGCGCGCACGCGCTTGTAGTGGTTGTAGACGGCGACCGAGAGGGCCTTCTTGGCGGGGTCCTGGCCGACGACGTACTGCTGCAGGAAGTCGAAGATCTCCCGCGGGCTGGGCAGGGGTGCGGGCTCCTCGGCGGCGGGCTTGGCGGCCTGGACCTCCTCGGCGATGATCTCGTTGCACAGCTCGATGCACTCCTCGCAGATGTACACCTGCGGGCCCGAGATCAGGCGCTCCACCTGCTTCTGCGACTTGCCGCAGAAGGAGCACTTGAACACGTCGGCTCCGTCGCTCATGCGCGCCATGTCCGTCCTCTTCCCTTTCCGGTCGGGCCGTGTGCGGCTCGTGCCGCTGCGGCCGCTGCCGCCCGCGGACGGCGTCCGCGTGCATCAACGGTAGCCCAGCGCGCTCCCGCGTCGTGGGAGACGCGCGGCCCCGGGGTCACGAACTCCGGGGCCGCGCGCCGTGCGTTATGCACCAGGTGGGGCTGGTGCTGCTGGGGTGCTTCTCGGTCGCGCCGGCTCAGCGGGAGAGCTGGCCGGGGGCGTCCTTCCGCGAGGCGAGGACCTGGTCGACCAGGCCGTACTCGAGGGCGCCCTGGGCGGTGAGGATCTTGTCGCGCTCGATGTCGCGGTTGACGTCCTCGGCCGCGCGGCCCGTGTGGTGGGCGAGCGTGGTCTCGAGCCACTCGCGCATGCGCAGGATCTCGTTGGCCTGGATCTCGATGTCCGAGGCCTGGCCGCCGCCCTGTCCGCCCATCGCGGGCTGGTGGATGAGGATGCGGGCGTTGGGCAGCGCGAGGCGCTTGCCGGGCGCGCCCGCCGCCAGCAGCACGGCCGCCGCGGAGGCCGCCTGCCCGAGGCACACCGTGGTGATGTCGGGCTTGATGTACTGCATGGTGTCGTAGATCGCGGTGAGCGCGGTGAACGAGCCGCCGGGGCTGTTGATGTACAGGGTGATGTCGCGGTCGGGGTCCTGGGACTCGAGCACGAGCAGCTGCGCCATGACGTCGTCGGCCGAGGCGTCGTCGACCTGGACGCCCAGGAAGATGATGCGGTCCTCGAACAGCTTGGTGTAGGGGTCCTGGCGCTTGAAGCCGTACGCCGTGCGCTCCTCGTACTGGGGCAGGACGTAGCGGGAGGACGGCATCGGCCCGGCCTGCGCGATGGGCATGCCGGCGCCTGCCTGGGGGGCGAAGCGGGGATCGAAGGTCACGTGGTGCTCCTTGGGTGGTTCGTGAAGACGGTTCGGGTGCGACGGATGCGGGCCGACGGGCGGCTCAGTCGTCGGTCCCGCCCCCGCCGCTGACGTCGTCCGCACGGGTGACGATCCCGTCGATGAAGCCGTACTCGAGGGCCTCGGGAGCGGTGAACCAGTGGTCGCGGTCGCCGTCGGCGATGATCTGCTCGACGCTCTTGCCGGTCTGCTCGGCGGTCAGCTCCGCCATCTGCTTCTTCATGGACAGGATCAGATCCGCCTGGATCTTGATCTCGCTCGCGGTGCCGCCGAGGCCACCCAGCGGCTGGTGCATGAGCACGCGGGTGTTCGGGGTCGCGTAGCGCTTGCCGGGCGTGCCGGAGGACAGCAGGAACTGGCCCATCGAGGCCGCCATGCCCATGGCGATGGTGACGACGTCGGGCTGGATGTACTGCATGGTGTCGTAGATGGCCATGCCGGCGGTGATGGAGCCGCCGGGGCTGTTGATGTAGAGGTAGATGTCCTTCTCGGGATCCTCCGCCGCGAGCAGCAGGAGCTTGGCGCAGATGGCGTTGGAGTTGTCGTCGCGCACGTCCTCCCCGAGCCAGACGATGCGCTCGCGCAGCAGGCGCTGATAGACGTTGTCGTCCAGTCCCATGGGGGTGTCGCCCGAGGCGTTGCGGGGCTGCGAGGTCATGGATTACTCCTTAGAGGGGCCGACTTCTCGATGGGGTCGACTCTATGTCGAGCGCCCGCTCCCCCGGCATGCTGTTCGCCGCAGGCGCACACCCGTGCCCCGGCCCGACGGGGCCCGTCGGCGGACCGGGACGGCCCCGCGGGCTCGCCGGCGCAGGGCACGATCGGCCGGCCGACGAGGGCCCGGCCGCCCCTCCCACGAAGGTGCTGACGAGTCGGCCGACGAAGGAGCCGCCCGCGGAGCGGGTCACGCCCTCCGCCGCCCGGCGGTAAAGGAGGCTCCCTGCCTGGCCCGGAAGGAGCCGCGCTTTCCCAAGGAGTGGCAAAGGAGCCGGTCGGGGTGCACCAAACCGCTGGCCCCGACTATTCCGCGCGCCTAGTCTCAAAGTGCCGGACGAAGCAGAGGCCTTCCCCGCCCGCAGCGCCGAGCACCCCGCACCGTTCATCCAGTACCGGATGAGGACCCTGCACGCCGCCATCCGACCCCCTGGATGAGACCCGGAAGGACCCCGCCTCACATGGCCCAGAAGAACACGCACCGCGCGGCCGGCCGCGCCGTCACCCCGATCAGCGCCTCCTCGGCCGCGGTCCGCACCGCGAGCGGCGCCGCCGTCCTCGGCACGGTCCTCGTCGGCTCGGCCTTCACCATGCAGGGCGCGACCGCGCAGACCGCCCCCGCCGCCCCGGCGCAGAACACCGCGAGCGCGAGCACCGCCAAGGCGACCGTGACCACCGCGGCCTCCGCCAAGAGCTCCTCGCTCAGCGCCGGCGCGACGCTGTTCTCGGGCGTCCGCGGCGAGCGGGTCTCCGCCCTCCAGGCCTCCCTCAACGACCACGGCGCCCACCTCGCCGTGGACGGCGTGTTCGGCACCAAGACCAACGCCGCCGTGCGCGACTTCCAGTCGACCAACGGCCTGCGCGTCGACGGCCGCGTCGGCCCCGAGACCCGCGGCGCCCTGAACGGCGGCTCCTCCTCGAGCGTCTCCAGCTCCTCGTCGAGCACCTCCGGCTCCTCGATCGTCGCGGCCGCGCGCTCGCAGATCGGCGTCCACTACAACTGGGGCTCCTCGAACCCGTCCCGCGGCCTCGACTGCTCGGGCCTGACCACCTACGCCTACTCGCAGGCCGGCAAGTCCCTGCCGCGCACCTCGAGCGGCCAGGCGGCCGGCGGCACCCGCATCTCCCAGTCGCAGGCCCAGCCCGGCGACATCGTCCACTGGCCCGGTCACGTCGGCATCTACGCCGGCAACAACAAGGTCATCGACGCCTCCGGCTCCCGCCAGCAGGTCATCGAGCGCACCATCTGGGGCAGCCCGACCTTCATCTCCTACCGCTGATCGAGCGGGCCCTCCGCGGCCCGAGGATCACCACGGCAGCCCGGAACGGGGCGGCACCGCACTGGTGCCGCCCCGTTCTGCGTGTGCGCGCTCGTGGTGGGCGGGCGAGTGGGTGGGGGGGGCAGGAG
>NZ_JAKRMO010000046.1:0-35344 GCF_022346485.1 Brachybacterium sp. ACRRE
CCGGCGGGGGGTGGGGGAGGGGCGGGCTCAGCATCCGCCCGCTGGAGATCACTTCAGCCCGGCCATCTTGATGTTCGCGATGATCTGGCGCTGGAAGATCAGGAACAGGATGATGATCGGCGCGGCCGCGAGCGCGGAGCCGGCCATGAGCAGGCCGAGCTCGCTCGAGCGCTCCCCGCGGAAGTTCGCGAGGTACTGCTGGACCTGGAACAGATCGGGGTTCGTGATGGTCAGGACCGGCCAGACGAAGCTGTTCCAGTAGGCCATGAACGAGCCGATGCCCACCACCACGAACGGCGCCTTGGACAGGGGCAGGAAGACGCGGAAGTACACGCCCCAGCGTCCGCAGCCGTCCACGCGCGCCGCCTCCTCGAGGCTCGAGGGGATGTTCAGATAGAACTGCCGCACGAAGAACACGTGCCCCGCCGAGGCCAGCCCCGGCAGGATCAGCACCGCGAGGGTGTCGAGCATGTACAGCTTCGTGACCACGATGAAGCTCGTGAGCAGGATCGTCATGCCGGGGATGAACATGGTCATCAGCACCAGCGGCCACACGATCCGCTTGCCCACGAACTCGAGCCGCGCGAACGCGTAGGCGGCCATGGAGTTGATGAGGATGGAGCCGGTCGTGAAGATGACGGCGCCGAGCCCCGTGATCGCCAGTGTGCGCACGAACGACGGGTCGCTGAGGATCTGGACGTAGTTCTGCACCTCCCAGACGTCCGGGAAGAACTGGAAGGGCGTGCGCACCACCTCGGTGCGCAGCTTGAATCCGGAGATCACCATCCACGCCAGCGGGAACAGGGCGAGGCCGACGATGATCGCGCCCGCGACGAACTTCAGGACGAGGGCCGCGGCGCGGGCGGGGGTGAGCCTGCGGTGGTGCCTGCGCGCGGGGACCTGCGTCTCGGCGGCGGGCTCGATGGCGGGGATGGTCGGTGCGATCGCCATGTCAGTCCACCAGCTTCTCGGAGTTGACGATCCGGAAGATGATCGAGGAGATCGACCCGAGCACCACGAACAGCAGCAGCGCCGCCGCGATCGAGTAGCCGACGTATGTGTCCTGCCGGAAGTGGTTGAAGATGAAGAGGTTCGGCAGCTCGGTGGCGTGCTGCGGTCCGCCCGCCGTCATCACCAGGGGCAGCTCGTACTGCTGGATCGAGCCCACGAATCCCGTGACCAGCAGGAACAGCAGCACGTTCTTGATCTGCGGGAGCGTGATGTACCGGGTGCGCTGCCACCACGAGGCGCCCTCGAGCTCCGCCGCCTCGTAGAAGCTCTGCGGGACGTCGAGCAGGGCAGCGATCATGATCAGCGTCGAGATGCCCAGCCCCAGCCAGACGGCGGGCAGGGCGATCGCCCCGAGCGCCCAGCGCGGGTCGCCCAGCCAGGCCTGGTTGGGCAGGCCCACGATGTTGATGAGCGCGTTGAGGATGCCCCCGGAGTAGTCGTAGATCATCACGAAGGTGATCGAGGCGATCACGCCGGAGATCACCGAGGGGATGTAGATGCTGATCTTCAGGAGGGTGGACACCTTCTGGGAGACCGAGACGGCGAGCGAGGCGATGAGGAACGAGAGCACGAGCGAGACGGGCACCGTCATCAGCACGAACTCGAGTCCCCGCAGGATCGCCTGCCAGAACCTGTCGTCGCCGAGCACGTTCGCGTAGTTCTTCCACGCCACGAACTGGGACGACGTGTAGAAGCTCCAGTCGAAGAAGCTCAGGTAGACGGCCTGGATCGCGGGCCACAGCACGAAGACCGCCAGCAGCACCAGCACCGGCGCCAGCATGATGTAGGCCATCAGCGAGTCCTTGCGCGCGGGCGTGGACCGCAGGGGCTCCCTCGGCGGGGTCGGCGGGGTCTGAGGGGTCTGCAGGGTCGGCGGAGCCGTCGCCGACGTCTCGTCGGCGACGCTCACTTCTTGTCCATCTCCTGGCGCACCTTCGCGAGGTCCTCGCGGTCGATGACCTTCTGGATCTCGGAGTTCGCCTTCTTCAGGGCGTCCTTCGCCGAGGACTCGCCGGTCATGCCCGCCTGGATCGCGTCGCCCATGGCCTCGTTGATGTCGACGGGGTACTGCGACTCCGGGACGCAGTGGGGGACGATGTCCTCGAAGACCACCGTGGACCACGGCGCGTCCTTCGACTTCGGGTCCGCGTTGACCACGTCGGCCACCTTCTGCCGAGCGGGCGCCTTGGTGAACTGGGTGTCCACGAAGAAGGGCTTGAGGACCTCCGGATCCCCGCCGAGCGCCCAGCTGAAGAACGCCGCCGTGGCCTCGGGCTCCTTCGCCTTCGCGTCGATCAGCCACTTCATGTTGCCGATCGTGGAGATGGACTTCTCCAGGTCGCCGTCGTTCTGGACCCAGGGGGCCATCCCCGTCTTCTCGACCATGTCCGGGTAGTCCGCGGCGATCTCAGACATCGCCCACGAGCCCTGGGAGAGCATCGCGACCTTGGCCTCGCCGAAGGGCTGCGCGGAGTTGCCCGCGCCCAGCGGCTGCCGGGGCATCCACTTGTTGTCCTGCAGGGTCTTGTAGAAGCCGATCAGATCCTCGTACTTGGGGTCCTCCGCGTCGGCCTTCGACCAGTCGTCGGAGATCGGCAGGTGCCCGGCGACGTGCTCCTGCGAGGCGACCGTGGTCCAGCCGAAGGTGCCCGGGTCCGCTGCCGTGCCCACGCAGAACTGCCCGTTCTTCATGAGCGGAGCGATCTTCTCGCACGCGTCGTACATCTCGTCCCAGCTCGTCGGCGGCTTCTCCGGGTCCAGGCCGGCCTTCTCGAAGAGCTCCTTGTTCCACAGCAGCGTCATCTGCGGCTCGAGCAGCAGCGGGAAGCCGTACCACTTCCCCTGGTACTGGGAGATCTCCTTGGCCTGGTCGGTGACCTCGTCGAAGACCGAGGCGTCGATGAGGTCGTCCAGGGGGTGGAGGAGCCCGGTGCGCGCCCCGGTGTCCAGACGCCCCGCCTGGATGTACATGTCCGGTGCATTGCCGGCGGCCTGCGCGGCCTTGAGCTTCTGGTCCCAGGCGTCCGCGGGGATCACCTGGTAGTTGACGAACACGTCCTCCTGCGCGTCGTTGAAGTCCTCGACGACCTTCTTGTACCAGGCGTTCTCCGGCGTCGTGAAGACCGAGCCCCAGAACTCCACGTTCGTGCGGTTCTTCGCCCTCGAGTCCTTCGCCTTCTCGCCGGGCGTGCCGCTGCCGCACGCCGCGAGGGAGACGGCCGCCGCCCCGGCGGCCGCGGTGGTGAGGAGTGTCCTTCTGCGCATCGGATGCCTCTCTCCCGGTGCGTCGCTGCACCGTTCTTCCGGTGCGTCCCTGCACCGTGTGCCCGAATCCGCCATGCCCGTCATGTCGGGTCCCTCCATCGGGTCCGACGGGCATATGCGGCGCTCTCCCGGACGGGAGAAATCGTTTACTCCGAGTGTAGAGAGGGGTGAGTGCCCGGTCAACAGGTGCAGACGACGCCGTGCGGTGCGGTTCCGTCCCTGTGGTGCGCAGCGAGTCGCCCACCTGCTCGTTCGACGCGGCAGCGCGCAGAGCGATCAGGTGGTAATCGTTTCCTCATCGTGACCCAGCGGTGGGTGCGTCGCCCGGCCCACGGCGACGCACCCTCCCCGGGCCCTCACTTCAGGCCGGAGGTCTTGATGGAGGCGACGATCTGCTTCTGGAAGACGAAGAAGATCCCCAGGGTGGGCAGGGCCGCGACGGTCGCGGCGGCCAGGATGTAGTTCCAGTCGGCCGCGTATTGCTGCTGGAAGCTCTGGATCCCCAGCTGGACCACGCGCAGGTGAGGATCCGAGGTCACGGTCATCGGCCACACGAACGAGTTCCAGTTCGCGAGGAAGAAGAAGACCGCGAGGGCCGCGAGGATCGGCCGGGAGAGCGGCAGCACGATCGACCAGTAAATCTTCCAGTAGCTCGCGCCGTCCACGAGCGCGGCCTCCTCGAGCTCGTCGGGCAGGGAGACGTAGAACTGGCGCAGCAGGAAGATGCCGAAGGCGTTGAAGATCGCGGGGACGATGAGTCCCGCGTAGCTGTCCACCATCCCCAGCGTGCGCACGATGATGAACGTCGGGATGATGGTCACCGGGGCGCTCACCAGCATCGTCGCGAAGATCCCCAGGAAGATCTTCTCGCGGCCGGGGAAGCGAAGACGCGCCAGGGCGTAGGCCGCCATCGAATGGAACCAGAGCGCGATCACCGTGACCGCGGCGGAGACGAAGAAGCTGTTGAACAGGTAGCGCGCGAACGGCACCTGCGAGAACACGTAGACGTAGTTGTCCAGGGTGAAGGTGCTCGGGATCAGCTGCGGGGAGTTGACCTCCTCGGCGGTCTTGAAGGATCCCAGCACCATCCACAGCAGCGGGAACACGGTCGCGAGCGCGAGGACCAGGCCGATCGCGAAGAGCAGCCAGCGCAGGCGGCTGCTCCGCGATCCACGGCGCGGTCCCGGACGGCCGACGGGCGCGGCCTGGGTGCGGGTGTCAGTCGTCATGGGAGAACCGGCCTCCTCGGGTGAGCAGGAACATCGCGCCGGAGAAGAGCAGCAGGAACGCGACGAGGACCGAGCCGACGGCCGCCGCGTACCCCAGGTCCCCGAAGAGGAACGCCTGCTGGTAGATGTAGAAGATGAGCAGGGAGGTCGAGTTCGCGGGCCCGCCGCTGGTGAGCACGAAGATCATGTCGAGGCCGCCGGTGACGACCGCGACCATCGACGTCAGCAGCACGAAGAAGCTCGTGGGGGCGAGCAGCGGCAGGGTGATGCGCCGGAGTCGCTGCCAGGCGCTCGCGCCGTCGATGCGCGCGGCCTCGTAGAGCTCGCCGGGGATGTCCTGGAGACCGGCCAGGAAGATGATCATGTAGTAGCCCATCTGCAGCCACACGGTCACCGCGATCACCGTGCCCAGGGCGAACCTCGGATCGCCCAGGAACGAGATCCCGTCGAGGCCGACGACCGAGAGCAGCGAGGCGATCACGCCGGTGCGGTCGGTGAGCATGAACTGCCAGACCATCGCGACCACGACGATGCTGATCACGTACGGCAGGAACAGTGCGGAGCGGATGATGCCGACGGCCGGGAACCTCTGCTGGACCAGCAGTGCGAGCCCCAGGCCGACGACGTAGATCAGCGGCACGAGCACCACCAGGTACAGCAGCGTGACCCGGGCGCTGTTCCAGAACTGCGGGTCCTTCACCATGCGCACGTAGTTGTCGATCCCGATGAACTCGAAGTTCCCGAACCCGTCGATCCAGAAGAACCCCAGCACCACCGAGAGGGCCATCGGGATCGCGACGAACACGAGCAGGCCGATGGCGTCGGGGGCGAGGAAGAAGAGGGCGGCGCGGGTCTCCCGCTGCGCTCGGCTGCGGGCACGCCCCCGCCCCCTGCTGCGCCCACGGGACCTGGGCCCCGGTGCGCCGGACGCGGAGGGATCGGCGCCCGGGCCGGCGCCCCGGCCCGGACCCGCGCCCGGGCCGGCGCCCCGGCCCGGACCCGCGCCGGCGTCTGCGTTCACGTCTGCGGCGGCGCTCATACGAGGCTGGCTCCTTCATAGGTCTCGAGGTAGCTCTCGATGGTCTGCTGGGCGCGCGCGGACTCCTCGCCCGGGTCCCCGCCGCCCAGCTCGACGGACTGCAGGGCGTCGGAGACGGCCTTGTAGACGACGGGCGGGAAGCGGGGCTCGCCGCGGCCGGTCGGCAGGATCTCGTCGTGGAAGATCTTCTGGTGCTCCTCCGCGTAGGCGTCGCCGGCCTGCAGCTTCGCGTCGACCGAGCGCCGCGCGGGCATGTTGCCCTTGGCGGGCCCGTTCCAGGTGGCGATGTGGTCGATGGACCGCTCGTCCATGGAGCCCAGGGTCTGCACGACGAAGCGGGCGGCGGCCTCCGGATCGGCGCCGCGCGCGTTCACGCACCAGGCCCAGCCGCCCAGGATCGTGCTCGACTCCTCGCCCGGGGGAGGCGGCAGCGGCAGGACGCCGAATCTCTTGTCCGGTGCGTTCTGGGTCAGGTTCATGACCTCCCAGACGCCCGACTCCCAGAACGCCGCGTAGCCCGACGTGAAGGCCGAGACGATGTCGCCGTTGGCGGGGCGAGTGCGGGGCGTGGCGCCCGTGGAGACGGCGCGGCCCCAGAGCTCGAGCGCTGCGCGGGGCCCATCGGCGTCGAAGACCGGACGCTGCGTCGTCGGGTCGATGACGTCCCCGCCGGTCTGCCACACCCACGGGTAGAAGGTGAAGTTCTGGTAGTAGCCGGGGTCGACGTCGAGCACGAGCCCTGTCGTGGAGCCCGCGCTGAGGGACGCCGCGAGCTCGAGCAGCTCGTCCCAGTCCTTCGGCAGATCGCCCTCGGAGACCCCCTTCTTCTCGAGCAGGTCCGGGTCGTAGAAGAGAGCCAGGGGCTCCTGCTCCATGGGCAGCCCGAAGATCCTGTCGCCGTCGCGCCGGGTCGTGAGCGCCTCGGGGAAGTAGTCCGCGATCGCCTCCTGCTCCATGTACGGGGCGAGGTCCACGAGCACCCCGCCGTTCGCGTAGCGCAGGTAGTCGCCGGGGGAGATGAGGAAGATGTCCGGGCCGTCGCCCGAGGCGAAGGCGACCGGCATGCGCTGGTTCATCTGGTCGCTCGTCATGTAGACGGAGATGATCTCGTGCTCGCCCGCGTGGTTCCAGCGGTCGATCGCCTTCTGGAACCAGTCCGACTGCGCGACGAGGTTCGGATCCTGCTGGGGCGCCGGGCTGTAGAAGTTCCAGAAGGTCAGCGGGCGATCCGCATCCGCACGGCTGCACGCGCCGAGCAGCGGCACGCTCGCCGCCGCGGCGGCGCCTCCCGCCAGCAGGGAGCGCCGGGGGATCCGTCCGGCCGAGCGCTGCGGGCGTCCGCGCGAGCGTCGCTGCGGGTGTCCTGCGGGCGGCGGTGCGGGCCGACGGTGGGGAAGGGCAGATGGCACGGGGTTCCTCCTCGAACCGCGTCGACGGCGCGGCGGCATCGGTTCCGCCGGCGTGTGCTCCTCGCAGCAGTGCCGGCGGCCGGCATCGGTGATGCTCGGGCGCGGTCCGCGCTCGCGAGTCCCGAGAGCGCCGCGGCATCGACTCCGCGAGGAAACGATTACCGGACACCGTACGAATGCGTCCGGGTCGCGTCAATCGTCCTTTCGTCCCGGGTGCGTCGCGACCACAGCGCGGCACGTCGACCCCGCGTTTCTCCTGTGGATCTCCCGTGGATCCGGATCGCGTCGGCGCCTTGACCTGCCGGACGCACCTCCGTACAGTCCGAGTAAACGTTTTTCGTCCGACGACTCCCTGCGTCGGCCCGCACTGTCCGCACCGCCGTGCGCTCACGAGGGTCCCGAGCGCTCGCGAGCCGTCGGCCCCCGGCTCACGAAGGAGTGACCCCGTGTCCGACCCCTCTGGCGCTTCCCCCGCATCTCCGGCCTCGTCCGGCCTCGCCCGCCTGCGTCCCGTGCTCACCCGCTCCATCAGCCCGGAGAACTTCGACGGGGCCCCCGGGGGCGGCGCCCGCGCGAGCGAGGGGACCGGGGCGGCGAACGCCCGCGACCTCGGCGTGGGCTGGAAGGTCTCGCCGAGCGTCGACGTGCGGGCGGGGGAGACCTTCGACCTCGCCGACATCGACGGCGCCGGCGTCATCACCCACATCTGGATCACCACGCACACGGACAACTGGCGCACCCTCGTGCTGCGGGCCTACTGGGACGGGGCCGAGGAGCCCGCCGTCGAGGTCCCCTACGGCGACTTCTTCTGCAGCGGCTGGAGCAGCTTCACCCAGGTCGACTCCCAGATGATCGCCGCGAACCCCCACGGCGGCTTCAACTCCTACTGGTCCATGCCCTTCCGCGACGGCGCGCGCCTGACCATCGAGAACACCTCCGGGGTCGACGCCCGCGTCTACTACCAGGTGACCTACGAGGTCGGCGGCGACCACAGTCAGGACGGGTACTTCCACGCCCAGTGGCGGCGCTCGAACCCGCTGCCGGACCGCACCCCGCACGTCCTCCTCGAGGGCGTCGAGGGGCAGGGGCAGTACGTGGGCACCTACATCGCCTGGGGCGTGAACTCCAACGGCTGGTGGGGCGAGGGCGAGATCAAGTTCTACATGGACGACGACACCGAGCACCCCACCATCTGCGGCACTGGCACCGAGGACTACTTCGGCGGCGCCTGGAACTTCGACGTCCCCGGCCGCGGGTACACCGCGTTCTCGACCCCCTACCTGGGCATGCCCCAGGTGATCCGGCCCGACGGCCTCTACTCCTCCCAGCAGCGCTTCGGGATGTACCGCTGGCACGTGGCGGACCCGATCCACTTCGCGACCGGCCTGCCCAAGGTCGACATCCAGGCACTCGGCTGGCGCTCCGGCTGGCGCTACCTGCCGCTGCGCGACGACATCGCCTCGACCGCCCTGTTCTACCTGGACCGGCCGACGACGCAGCGCCCGCCCGCCCCCGACTTCGACGCCATGGAGGTGCACCTGGCCTCCGGCCCCGTGCCCGACATCGGCGCCACCCCGACCCGGGACCCGCAGGACTGAGCGCACCCGCCCGGCCTGCCGCGCCCATCACCCGCACGACGCATCCGCACGACGCACCCGCTCGCACCCTCCGCTCGCGCACCATCCTCGAAGGAGCCATCATGACCGCCACCGCAGACGCCACCGAGTCCCGCACCTATGGCCTGCCCGAGCGCGCGCAGCGCCCGGCGGCCGCCGAGGGGGAGGTGTGGCTGATCCCGAGCGGTGACCTGCGCGAGAGCGCGAACACCGAGTCGTGGGGGGCGCAGCAGGAGCTCGAGCGGCAGGTGACCGAGGCGTTCGAGGCCGCGGGCGTGAGGGTGCGGCGCGCGTTCGAGGCGGATCCGGAGTTCGGGCACGGGTTCATCCGTTCGCAGCGGATGGGCATGGAGGTGTTCCGTTCGATCCCGACGGATGCACCGCTGGTGGTGGCGACGGCGAACTGGCAGTACAGCCACCACGTCCTGGCGGGTCTGCGCACGCACCGCGGGCCGATCCTCACGGTCGCGAACTTCGCGCCCGAGTGGCCGGGCCTGGTGGGTCTGCTGAACCTCAACGGCGGGCTGACGAAGATGGGCCGGGAGTACTCGAGCATCTGGACGGTCGACGGGACCGACGACTGGTTCCGCGAGGGCATCGCGACGTGGGCCCGCACGGGCGCGCTCGAGCACGACGCCTCGCACGTGAAGGACCTGCCGGCTCTCGCGGACACCCCGGAGTCGCGTCTCGGGGCGGCGCTCGCGGAGCAGCTGCTCGAGGACAAGGCCATCATCGGGATCTTCGACGAGGGCTGCATGGGGATGTACAACGCGATCATCGACGACGAGCTGCTGAACCCGCTGGGCATCTTCAAGGAGCGTCTGTCCCAGTCGGCGCTGTGGGCGGAGATGCAGACGGTCCCCGACGAGGAGGCCGATGCGGTGGGGCGCTGGCTCACCGATGCGGGGATGACGTTCCGCCTGGGCACGGACGAGGCGACGGAGCTGACGGAGAACCAGCTGCGCTGGCAGTACAAGATGTACATCGCGGCCCTGCGGATCAGCGACGACTTCGGGCTGGACGCGGTGGGCATCCAGTACCAGCAGGGGCTGAAGGACGTGTGCCCGGCCTCGGACCTGGTCGAGGGACTGCTGAACAACCTCGAGCGCCCGGAGGTCACCAGCCGCGACGGGGAGCGGGTGCTGTGGGAGGGCAAGGCCCTGCCGAACTTCAACGAGGTCGACGAGGGCGTCGCGGTCGACGCGCTGATCACCAACCGGGTGTGGTCGGCGATGGGCATGGACCCGGCGACCACCCTGCACGACGTGCGCTGGGGCGAGGACTTCGAGGACGAGTACGTGTGGGTCTACGAGATCTCCGGCTCCGTGCCGCCCAGCCATCTGCCCGGCGGGTATGCGGGCGCGGAGGGCTGGCGGCAGGGGCCGACGTTCTTCCCCGCGGGCGGGTCCACGATCAACGGGGTCTCGCGGCCCGGGGAGATCGTGTGGTCCCGCGTGTACATCGAGGGCGGTGCGCTGCACGCGGACGTGGGCCGCGGCCGGGTCGTGGAGCTCCCGGAGGCCGAGGTGACGCGCCGCAAGGAGTCCACGAACCCGGAGTGGCCGATCGCGAGCGTGGTCCTGGACGGCGTCTCCCGCGATCAGTTCATGGCACGCCACAAGGCCAACCACGCCCAGCTGGTCTACGCTGACAGCGCCGCTGCGGCGGACCGGGCGCTGACCGCGAAGGCCGCCATGTTCGACCGCCTCGGCGTGCAGGTCCACCTCTGCGGCGACGCCACCGTCCTCCAGAGCTGAACCGCCCCGCCACCCGTCGGACCGACCCGAGATGAGCCCCGCGATGAACGTGCGCCGACCGACGATCCTCGACGTCGCGAGCACTGCGGGGGTCTCGACGGCCACCGTCTCGCGCGTCATCAACGGCGCGCAGAACGTCGACAAGGAGCTCTCGCGGCGCGTGCGCTCTGCCGTGCGCGCCACCGGGTACGTGCCGAACGCCGCGGGCCGCTCCCTGCGCAGCGGTGCCTCCGCCCAGGTCGCCGTCGTCACGCCCGACGCCGAGAACCCCTACTTCACGCGAGTGATCAGCGAGGTCGAGAGGATGGCGCGCGGCCAGGGCTACTCGGTGATGGTCGCCCACACCGAGGACGACCTCGAGCGCGAGCGCGAGGTGTTCCCGCAGCTGGTCAGCCGCCAGATCGCCGGGGTCATCCTCACCGTGGTCGACGAGAACCTCTCGGACGTGACGCCGCTGCTCGCGGCAGGGACGCCGCTCGTGCTCGTGGACCGCCGCGTCCACGGGGCCGACGTCGACCTCGTGGTCACCGACAACCTCGACGCCGGCCGCCGCGGCGCACAGCACCTCGCCGAGCAGGGATTCCGCCGACCCGTCGTCCTCACCGGTCCCGAGGGGCTGACCTCGACGGAGGACCGCGTGCGCGGCTTCCTCGCCGAGTGGTCGCGGATCGGGGCGGCGGGCGGCGATGCGCTCGGGGCTGCGGCCGACGATGCCCCCGGGTCGTCGCGCGCCGGTGCGCTCGAGGCGCCGCGCGTGATCCGCGGCGACCTGCACCTCGACTCGGGGCGGGAGGCCACCGAGGCCGTCCTCGCCGAGGGCTGGGCCGACGTCGTCTACGCGACGAACAATCGGATGTCGGCCGGGGCCTTCGAGGCGATGCGCGGACTCGATCGCGCGGGCGCGGCCGGCGCGGCGGGTGCTGCGGCCCCGCTGAGTGGGGCGGGGGTCCCCGGTCTGCTCGCGACCGACGACGACCTCTGGACCCGACTGGTCACGCCCTCGGTCTCGGTGGTCCAGCAGCCGATCCGCGCGACGGGCCGCACGGCCGCGCGCCTGCTCGGCCAGCGCATGCAGGAGCCGGGGGAGGACCCCTCGACGATCCTGCTGCGCCCGCGCATCCTCGAGCGGGAGTCGACGCGACGCCGGGAGGGCTGAGCGGCCCTCGGCACCGCGGCCCGTGAGGAGCGCCGATCCCTGTGGGGTCGAGATTCTCGAGATGTGCGAGAGCTTCGTGCTGCGCTTGTCCCCGGAAGACGGAACGCGCCGCCGATCGGAACTTGTTCGCCCCATGTTCCGATCAGCGGCGCGTGAAGGTCGCGACTGCTGGCGGGTTCCCACCGCGTCAGCGACATCCGTGGCACCTGGGGAGCGACTGCGACACGCTCCGTTCGGTGCGAGCACTACGTTATCCGGGCCGTCTCGGGTTTCGCAAGCCCTGTGTTGCGAAAAGTTTCCCGCGAGGGTCGCAGCTCGCCTGATGGACGGCTTGTCCGCGCTCTCACCTGCGGCGTTACCCTGTCTCTATGACTGCGATCACGCGACGCATCGGCTCCCTGTCCGTCTCGGCCATCGGCTACGGGGCGATGCCCCTGTCCTACGGCCGCCAGAACCCGCCCACGCATGACGAAGCGATCGCGACGATCCATGCGGCGCTCGACGCGGGCATCACGCTGATCGACACCGCCGACATGTACGCCCCGAGCTGGGACACGATGGGCCACAACGAGGAGCTCGTGGCCGAGGGTGTGCGCACCTGGTCCGGCGATGCGCGGAAGGTCGTCATCGCCTCCAAGGGCGGCATCGTGCGCGGCCCGGGGAAGGACGGTCAGGAGGAGTCCAAGGGGCGCGACGGCTCGCTCGCCTACCTGCGCTCGGCGCTCGAGAAGACTCTCGCGAACCTCGGTCAGGACTCCGTGGATCTGTATTACTGGCACCGCCCCGACCGCTCCATCCGCTATGCGGAGGGCGTCGAGGCCCTGGCGACCCTGCAGCAGGAGGGGCTGATCAGGGAGGTCGGCATCTCCAACGCCAACGTCGAGGAGATCGACGTCGCGCTCGATGTGCTGGGTGCGGGGAACCTCGCGGCGGTGCAGAACCAGTTCAGCCCGACGTTCTTCCACACGAGCCTCGGCGAGCTGCGCCGCTGCCGGGAGATCGGCGCCGCGTTCGTGCCCTGGGGGCCGCTGGGCGGTGCGGGCGGCGGCGCGGCGGCCGTCGGCGAGACGTTCCCGCAGATCGCCCGTGTCGCCGAGGCCCATGACGTGAGCCCGCAGCGCGTGGTGCTCGCCTGGGAGCTGAGCCTGGGCCCGCACGTGGTGCCGATCCCCGGTGCGGCGCGTCCCGCCTCTGTCATCGACTCGGCGCAGGCGCCGTCGCTGCAGCTGACCACCGCGGAGGTCGAGGACCTGAACTCGATCCTGGGCTGAGCGGAGGCGGAGGCGGAGGCGGAGGCGCAGTCGCAGGCACGGGCACGCGCGCGGGTCGAGGTCCGTGCTCGCATCGAGGCTCGTGGCCCGGGCCGGAGCCCGGTCCGGACCTGCGGCTCCGACGGGCTCGTCAGCTCGCGCGGACCACGAGGTCGGCGCGTGCCCTCGTCGCCGCGACGAGGCGCGCGTTGGCCTCGTCGGGGCCGAGAGACCAGGCGCGCGCGGCCTCGGGAGACTTCCCGAACGCTTCGTGGCGGGCGATGAGCCGCTCGTGGCGCACGTCCTCGTCGGTCTCGACGAACCAGCGGGCGTCGAGCATCGCGCATACCGGGGCGAAGGGCCCATCGGTCATCAGCAGGTAGTTGCCCTCGGTGATCACGAGCGGGATCTCGCCGGGCACCGCGATCGCTCCGGCGAGGGGCTGCTCGAGGTCGCGCTCGAACATCGGCGCCCACACCGGCGGATCCTCAGGACGAGCGGTGCGCAGCCGCTGCAGGATAGCGACGTACCCGGCGGCGTCGAAGGTGTCCGGGGCGCCCTTGCGATCCAGTCTCCCCAGGCGCTCGAGGGCGACGTCGGCCAGGTGGAACCCGTCCATCGGGACCACGACGCAGCTGCCCGTGGGCAGCTCCTCGGCCAGCAGCGCGGTGAGCGTGCTCTTGCCGGCGCCCGGTGCGCCCGCGATGCCGAGGAGGCGGCGCCCGCCGCTGCGTCGCGCCTGGTCGAGTAGCACGCGTGCGGCCTGCACGGCCTGCGACTCGGGGACGATGACGGGCGCGTCGTCGGCCGCTCGCTCTTGGGCGCCGGGCGCCGCGTCGGTGGATGCCGCGGGCTCAGACATGCGCCCGGCCCTGCGCGGGGTCGGTGGCCGGCTCCGCCCCGAGAGCAGGCACCGCCTTCGACGACTGCTCGCGCAGCGTCACCTCGAGGACCTCACCGCGCAGGGGCAGGTGGATGAGGATGCGCGCGGGGGTGCCGCCCGTGGCCTCGAGCGCGGCCGCGTATGTCGCCATCTGGCCCAGGTAGTGCTCGCGCACGTGGCCCACGGGGTCGGCGCCGGGATAGGTCTTGTGGTCCACGAGCACGCGGGAGCCGTCGGGCAGCGCCAGGAGGGCGTCGATCCAGCCCTCCATGACCTGCTCCTCCTCGTTCCACCAGGCGATCGGCTGCTCGGTGAGCACGCGGGCCCCGGGGAACTCGGCGGCGAGGAACTCCTGCCAGGCGCGGCCGGCGGCCAGCAGGGTCTCGGCGCCGACGGCGCGCGAGACGGCCCAGCGCTCGACGAGCCGCAGCGCCGCCTGCTCCTGCAGGGCGGGCGTGAGCTGTGCGAGCGGGAGGGCGAGGAAGGCATGGACGGCCTCGCCGACGCGGTTCCAGTCCCGCCCGCCGCCGCTGACCAGCGCGGCACCGATGCTCCGGGGCGGGTGCACGGTGCCCAGTGACTCGTCGGAGGCGACGCCCGAGGCCTGGAAGCGGGCGGACGTGCCCACGCCCCGACCGGCCCGCCCCTCGTCTCCGGTGCGGGGGCCGGGAGGCAGGTCGGTCGCGGCGAGCGGACTGCGCGGGCCGACGCGGGAGGCGGGACCGTCGGTCTCGGCGAGTCCGTCGATCGCGGTGGTGCGCACGCGCGCGGGCAGGTCGCCGTGGCCGGAGACGTGGACCGTGTCGGTCCCGGCCTCCCAGGTGAGCAGAGGGGCGTCGCCGTCCACGAGCGCATCGAGAGCCGATCCGGTGCCGTCGCCGCTGAGCACGGTGACGTCGGCCGCGCGGGTGAGGGCCACGTACTGCAGACGGCCGGCCTCCTCGCGCTCCTTGCGGGCCGCGCGCCGGGGATGCTCGGCCTCGGCGAGCAGCTCCTGCAGCGGTGCGTAGCCGTCGAGCACACGCGGCCAGTAGCGCAGTGAGCGGCCATCGAGGGGCCGCAGCGCGTCGAGGTCCGCGGCGGGGACCACGAACACGCCGCCGGTGTGGGCGCGTTCGGTCGCCTTCGGCGGGAGCATCACGACCACGCGCGACCACTCGAGCCCCTTCGCGCCGTGGATGGTGCCGACCCACACGGTGTCGGGGATGCCGGTGAGGTCGGGGCCCGCCTCGGTCTCGTCGAGCACGGCCCGCAGTCCGGTGAGGGTGATGGGCACCGAGGCCGAGCGCGCCTGGTCCGCATAGTCGGCGGCGAGGCGCCGCAGCGCGTCCAGGGTGCGCAGGCGCTGCTCGGGCAGGGGCCAGGAGCGCAGCCGCTCCGTCAAGTCGAGGGCGTCGATGACCGCGGCGATCATCTCCACGGGGCTGAGCGCGATGCAGTCCTCGCGCAGGGCGCGCAGCCCGGCGAGGACATCGGCCTCCCACCACGACTGCAGCACCGCGCGGCGGCCCTCGCGGTCGCTCGGCGCGGTGAGGTCTCCGAACCAGTTCTCATGCGCCGGATGGTCGGGCAGCAGGTCCACGAGCTCGGTGAGCGCGAGGGAGTCGGAGACGTCGAGAGTGACCGCGAGCGCGGCCCGCACCAGCCGCCCCTCCCGGGTGCCGAGGATCGGGCCGCCCTGGCCGGAGGCGGGGACGCCCCGCGCCTGCAGGGAGGAGACGACCTGGGCGGCCTGCGCGTTGCTGCGCACGAGGACCGCGATGTCGCCGGGACCGACCTCGTCCTCGGCGAGCATGCGCACCACGCCGTCGGCGATCGCGGCAGCGTGCTCGGGGGCGCTCTTGTGCCGGCTGCTGAAGGCGGGGATCCAGGCCTCGATCCGGCCGTCGGTCCGACCGGCCCCGGCCCGGCGCGCCGCGGCCGCGGGGGCGGCGGTGAGGACCACGCGCTCGCGCGGCAGGTCGGGGAAGACCTGCGGGAAGACGGCGCTGACGAGATCGAGGACCTGCTCCTGGGAGCGCCACGAGTGCTCGAGATCGCGGATGGTCCCCTCGCCGAGCTCGGTGCCGCCCTCGCTCACCGCTTCGAGCACGCCGCGCATGAGGTCGGGGTCGGCGTCGCGGAAGCCGTAGATGGCCTGCTTGGGGTCGCCGACCCAGATCAGGTCCTCGATCTGGCGGCCCAGCTCGAGGAACAGGGCGAGCTGGATCGGGGAGGTGTCCTGGAACTCGTCGACCGCGAGCAGGCGGAAGCGGGCGCCGATCGCGTAGCGGGCGCGCTCGCTCGTGCGCAGCAGGTGCAGGGCGAGCACCTCCTGGTCGATGAAGTCCATGAGGGCGAGCTCGTTCTTGAACTGCGCGTAGGCCTCGAGGGAGTCCGCGGCGGTGGTGACGACCAGCTCGATGAGCCCGCGGATGTCGCGCTGCATGACGGGATGCGCGGGCAGCTCGTCGGCGATCTCGAGGGCGAGCCCGACGAGGGCCGTGTCCACGTCCTTGCTGTACACGTACTTGCCGCCGCCCTCGGGGTCGGCGGCCTTGCCGGCGGCGACGCGGGCGAGCTTCGCCCAGGCCGACCAGGGGGTGCGCGCGCCCTGCCCGAGGGTGCGGCGCAGCTGGCGCAGGGTCTCGAGCCTCTTGGCGATGACGCCGGCGCTCTTCTGCTCCTGCGGCGTCCCGCCGGCGGCGCCGTCGACCTCGGCCTGGAGCCCGTCGAGCACGGTGTCGAGACGGCCGAGCCAGGCGCGGCGACGATCCTCGGTGCCGGGCTCGGGCAGCGCCGCGGCGCGGAAGTCGTCCCAGGAGGCGTCGGCGCTCCGGCGCAGCTGGTCGGCGTCCACGTCGTTGGTGCGCGCGCGGGAGGCGAGGTCCCGCACGTGATCGCGCCAGAACGAGGACGGGGCGAACGGGTTGGCGGCGCTCTTCTCGCCGTCGTGCTCGGTGCGCGCGAGCAGGTCGCTCGCACGGTCGCCCGCGCGGGCGACGGCTTCGTCGATCGCGGCGTCGAAGGCCGCGGAGGCACGGTCCTGGTCGAGGACCTGCACGTCGGGCGAGATCCCGGCATCGAGGGCGAACTCGCGCACGAGCTCGCCCGCCACGGCGTTGACGGTGCCGATCAGGGCGCTGTCGATGCCGCGGGCGGCCTCGGTCTGCTCGCGCTCGAGGAGCGTGCGGCGCACGCGATCGGAGAGCTCGTCGGCCGCCTTGACCGTGAAGGTGGTGGCGATGAGCTGGGAGGGCTCGAGGCCAGCGCTCATCCTGTCGGCGATCTCCTGGGTGAGCGTGTGGGTCTTCCCGGAGCCGGCGGAGGCGTTGATCAGGGTGAAGCTCATCAGTTCCCTCCCGTGAGCAGGCACAGCTGGGCGTAGTCGCCGCGGGCGCAGTGGTCCTCGACGAGGATGCCGCCTTCGGCGCGGGCGAGGTCGCGCTGTGCGGCCACGGCCTTCTGGCGCGGCCTGTACTCGGCGTCGGCGGGGATGCCGGCGGCCTCGAGCAGCTGCTGGCAGCCCAGGGCGACCGTGCCTCCGGCGATCTCGTCGAGCCGCTGCTGCACGCCCTCGACGAGTCGGCGCCAGGCGTCGTCCACGTCCATCGGGGTGCGGCGGTGGGCGTCGAGAGAGCGGTTCGCGCTCACGAACTCCCCGCTGCGCAGCAGGAAGTAGCCGACGTCGGCCGGATGACCGGCGTCGGCCGGGGAGCCCGGGTCCTCGGCGAGCGACCAGGCGTAGGAGGCGAGCTGGATGGCCTCGCCGGTGTCGAAGAGGTCCCCGTAGCGGGTGCGGGAGAAGGACCATTTGAGGTCGATGACGGTGGGGCGGCCCTCCGCGTCCTGCGCGTCGAGGTCGCGGCTGCCGCCGAACACCACCTCGTGGGGCCCTCCGGCCAGCCGGAGAGTCAGCGGCCGGGAGAACCCGGACTCGGTGCCGGTGACCCGGAGGCCGGCGTCCGCGAGCCCGGCGAAGAGCTCGCGCAGGCTGCGCACTGCCCGGTCGCGGACCTCGGTGCGCTCGAAGGCGCGCCCGGGCAGGTCCAACTCGGAGGCCAGCTGGGGGACGAGGGCGTCGAACACCTCGCCGATGCGCCCGGGGTCCGGCGGTTCGAGGGACGCGCCGCCGAGCCCGAGGTCCATGCGCTCGTCCACCAGGGTCTCGACGACCGCGTGGACGAGGGTGCCGATCATCCGGGGACCGGTGGGCAGGGAGGCGACCTGCGCGGAGCGGATCCCCAGGGCGTACTCGAGCACCCAGCGGTGCGGGCACTCCAGGAGGGCCTGGGCCTGTGTGAAGGACATGCGCTCGGGCAGGAGGTGGTCCAGGCGGTGCCCCGCGCTGCGGGACGTGAGCTGCTGCGAGGACAGTTCCTGCAGGTCGGGCGTGCGCAGGGGCAGGCTGCGACCGGCGAGGGACCAGGCGGATCCGTCGACGAGCTGCGCGGGCGTGAGGCGGTCCTTCGCCGACCGCCCGGCCGCGGACTCGAGGTGGGTCAGCAGACCGCTGGGGGTCGGCTCCTTCTCGTGACGGCGCCCGGGGAGCACGGCGATCAGGCGGCTCGCGCCGCGCAGCGCCCGCAGGGCGGCGCCGACGTGCAGTGCGGACTCCTGCGCTGGCGGCAGCAGGTGGGCGCCGAACTCCTCGAGCGTCTGCACCTCGTCCGGGTCCCAGAGCATCGGGGAGGGCAGAGCGTCCTCGGCGGGGCCCCACCACAGCACGGTGCCGCCCTCGGCGTGCAGCTGCGCGGGTCGGGTGGTGACCGCCCACGGGGCGACCTCCGCGCGGGCGAGCGGGGAGCGGCCTGCGCCGCCGCAGGCGTCGATGACCTGCTGCAGGGTGCGGCGGGTCAGCGGGGCGCCCGGATCGAGCATCCCGAGGACCTCGCGCAGCGCTGTGACCTGCGCGAGGCTCGCGAGCAGGTCCCCCTCGCCGCGGGCGACGGCGCGCAGGCGCTCGGTGAGCAGGTCGAGGCGCCCGGCGATCGCGCCGGGGAGCAGGCCGTCGGCGGGCAGCGGGTCGCGGACCAGTCGATCGATGCCGCGCGCGGCCTCGAGTGCCCGCCGCTCCCGGTCACGGCTCTCCGCGGGGGCCGACGCCGACTTCTCCTCGAGTCTCGCGAGGGCGTCCCGCCAGGCCGGTCCGATGCCGGGTTCGCGGGTGAGGGCGCGCAGCAGCTCCCGGCGGACGGGGGCCGGGACCAGCCCGATCGGCTCGTCGTCCCGGTGCATGCCCGGGAGCACCCGCAGGTCCAGCAGCGCCGCGAGCTGGTGGACGTCCACAGGGGCGGTCGCGACGTCGAGGAACAGCCCGAGCACCTGGTGGTGGGCGCGGTCGGTCGACGGCTCGACCGCGCCGAGCGCGGGCATGCCCCGACGATGCAGGGCACGGTCCAGCACGGTGGTGTCGGTCGTCGCGAGGACGCTCAGCGGGACCTGGTCGGACCCGGTCGGATCGGGGCCCGTGGGGGCGGAGAGGAACCGAGCGGCGACGTCCGCCGCGCTCCACTCGTCCAGGCACTGGACGACCTCGAGGTCAGGGGCGTGCTGCGGCCCGGTGCCCGCATGGCGCAGGCGCACCCCGGCGGCATCGAGCAGCTCGAACAGCCGCGGCCACAGGCCGGGCAGCGCGGTCGGGTACTCCGCGAGCGTGATGGCGTCGATCCCGAGCGGCCACGTGGCGCCCAGGGAGTCGAGCTCGGCGAGGGTGGCGATGACGTCCCGGAGATCATCGGCCGGCCCGGGGGAGAGGGATGCCGGGCGGCCGCCGTCGCCGCTGGTCCCGGGCATGCCGACCACTGCACGGTGTTCGAGGTCCCGCACCGCGGCGAGCCGTGCGGGCAGTCGGTGGACGGGATCCGGCGCGTCCCAGCCGGTCTCGATGCTCGCGTCGCGCAGCCGCAGGAGGTGGGCGGCGGTGCTCCAGGGGTCGACGGCGAAGGAGTGCTCCGGCCAGAACTCCTCGGGGTCGCTCCGGGCGACGCCGGCCGACCCACTGGGACCGTGGCCTGCGCCTGCGCCTGCGCCTGCGCCTGCGCCTGCGCCCTCCCGCTCGGCGATGATCTCGCCGATCAGGCGCATGGTCTGCGCGATGCGCACGGCCTGCTCGACGGGCGGGTGCGTGAGTGCGAGGCGCCCTTGCAGCAGGGCGACGAGGCCGCGCGGGCCCAGGCGCGCGTCCGGCGCGCCGTCGCCCTCGCCCGCCGGGTCGTCGGCCGACGTGCTCCGTGCGCGATGCGCGGATGCGCTCGCCCAGTCCGCGCCGTCGGCCGTCCATCCGAACTCGATCTCCATGTGCGCCCCCTTCCGCTCACACAGTAGGGGAGCAGGCCGACATCCCGCGCCACGATGTGCATGGACGGGATGTGGGGAGGACCGGTGAACCGTCCTGCGGGCTCGGCGACCGCTTCCGGGCCCTCACAGCCGCGCGAACTCCCGCACCCAGCTCGCCTCGGAGCGAGGGGTGCGCCCGGGCACCAGGCGGCGATCCTCGACGTACCCCTCCTCACGGCCCGTGAGCGCCGTGACCAGCAGTTCCCGGTGCCGGGACAGCTCCTCGGCGTGGGCGGGGTCGGACGCGAGGTCGGTGAGCTCATGCGGGTCCGCCGCGAGGTCGAAGAGCTGCTCGTGGCCGTCGCCGGAGAACCAGATGTACTTGAACCTCGGGGTGCGGATCCACTGCATCGAATGGTGGCCGAGGGAGCCGATCACGTGCTCGCCGTGCAGGTGATCGCGCACGGGCTCGCCGAGGTCGGAATCGGCGTCGGCCCCGCCCCGCAGCGCCGGGAGCAGGCTCTGCCCGTCGACGCCCTCGGGGATCGCGACGTCGGCGAGGTCGAGCAGGGTGGGCATGACATCCCTCAGCTCGACGATCTCGTCGACGGCGCGCGGCCGTGCGCCGTCCTCGCGCAGGGCGGCGGGCACGTGCAGCAGGAAGGGGATGTGCGCGGATCCCTCATAGGCGACGGACTTGCGGTACATGTCGTGGTCGCCGAGCATCTCGCCGTGATCCGAGACGAAGGCGATCGCCGTGGTCTCCAGCAGGCCCAGATCGCTGAGGTTCTCCATGAGCCTGTTGATCTGCAGGTCGATGAACTCGATGCTCCCGTAGTAGCCGGCGCGCACGTCCTGGTGCACCGACTCCTTGCGCGCGCCGAACTCGGCCTCCACCTCGTGGTCCCGACGGAAGCGGTCGAAGCGGGAGACCCATGCGCCCATCGGCCTTCGCACCTGCGGGCGCGAGCGGTACTTCTCCCACAGCCAGCCGGGCGGGTCGAAGGGCGCGTGCGGCCGATGGAACCCCATGTACAGGAAGAACGGGCGCGTCGGATCCCGGCGCTGGAGGAATCGGAAGGACTCGTCGGCCACCCAGCGGGTGGGGTGCAACCGCTCCTCGCGCTCCCACGGGCGCGCGGTCATCGCGTTGCAGCCGATCCCCGTGTCCTGGTAGTCGGCGCGCGGATCACCGGTCTCCCGTCGGAGCCAGTCGACGTAGTCGTCGACCGCGCCCGACGGACCGGACGAGAGCCTTCGCGAGGTGTGCAGGAAGCCGTCGTGCAGGAGGACGTCGTCGAAGCCGCAGCGCGCCCGCTCGGGGAAGACGTGCATCTTGCCCACGCCGAAGGTCTGGTAGCCCGCATCGCGCAGGGTGGACGGGAGGGTCGTGGGATACGCGGCGGGGAAGTCGATCCCCTCGCGGTAGCCGAAGCGCCCGTGCGCCTCCTGGCTCTTCCCGGTCAGCAGCGCGACCCGCGCAGGAACGCACGTGGGGGTCGCCGAGTACGCCTTGGTGAAGCGGAAGCCTCCGCGCGCGAGCTGATCGAGGTACGGGGTGTCGATGTGCTCGTTGCCGCTGATCCCCAGCGCGTCGGCGCGCATCTGGTCGACGCAGACCAGGACCAGGTTGGGTCGGGAGAGAGGCGCGATCGGCTCGATGGACGACGGTGTCATGTGGCCATTGTGTCGCGCACCAGGCGGGTCATGGTCGTCGTGCCGCCGGCGAAGGGCGCCTCGTGGACGACCTGGAATCCCAGCCGTTCATAGAACAGAACGTTGCGGGGTTCCGTGCTCTCCACCCATGCGGGACAGCGGAGCGATTCGAGCCCGGCCCTGACCAGCCGAGCCCCGATGCCGGCACCACGGTGATCTTCGCGCACACCGAGGGTGGCGAGGTATGCACCGTCGCCCGACGGTGCTCCGCTGCGAGCTCGCGTGAAATCCTCTATCACCTCCTGGTTCCTCTGCTCTCCGAGCAGAAGGTGCATGAGGTCCCGAGGGTCGGGCAGCGCGTCGTCGCGAGGGGTTCCTTCGGGAATCCACAGCGCCGCCCCGACGAGAGCGCCCCCGACAGTCGCCCGATGGGCCAGGCCATGGGCCACCAGGCGTTCCACCTGCCGGGAGAAGAACAACGCGATACGGCTCAGACGACGTTCGTCTCGCACGGGGAACATCCACGTCAGCATCGGGTCATCGGACAAGGCTCCCGCGAGGACCGTGCGGATCGACGGCACGTCAGCCATCGTCGCGCAGGTGATCTCGATGCCCGCATCCTCCCCCATGCCATCGAGGGCACAGAGCGGAGGAGACACGGAAGCATGCCCATGCGCCGGGACAGAGGATCATCGGTTGAACGGGTCATCCGCCCGCGGGCTCCAGCTGAAGCCGCGGTCGAACAGCAGGCGTGCCTGCGGGTCCGGGGCGAGCACCAGGTCGACGTCCTTCCCGGTGATGTGGAGGCCTCTTCCCGCCTGCTTCTCGACGCGCAGGGTGAGGGTCAGCGGCTCCTGCGCGTCGAACTCCTCGCGCGTGCTGCCGGGCGTGCGCAGGGGCTTGGCGGTGATCCTGATCCTCTGGACCTCGTCCGAGGGGGCGTCAGACGGCGTGGCCTCCGAGTCGTCGACGCGCTGGTACGTGCCGTCGTACAGCGTTCCGTCCACCAGGCGCAGCTGCATGCGGGAGCGGTCGCCGTAGAGGTGCTCGCCGAAGGCAACCCGTTGCCAGCGGTGGTCCTCGGCTGCCTGTGGAGCGGGAGAGGCCTCATCCTCTCTCACCTGCCACACCCCCGCGGGGGCGGAGCCGTCGGTGTCAGTGGCGCGGGGGAGGGCGATGAGGGACGCGACCGTCACCGCTCCGGCGGCGAGCACCGCGATGACGGCGGCCGTGCCGCTCGCGATCCGGTCCGCACGCCGCCACGGGAGCAGCGTCGGCACCCGTGCAGCGGGGACCGGTCCGTGCCCGAGCATTGCGCGCACCAGACGCGGCATCCACGGGATCAGCACCACGATCCCCACGACCAGCAGCATCGCGGAGAGCTGCTTGACCGGCACGTCGTATCCGAGGTTCAACACGAGCACCAGCGCCATGTCGGCGATCGCGATCAATGCCCCCAGCGGGGCGGTGCGACGCCACAGCAGCGCGATGCCGGCGCCCGCTTCAGCCACTCCCGCGAGGACCTGGAAGAGCGGCGAGAACGCGACCATGCGCCACAGCATCCCCATCGGACTCATCTCCCCGAACGAGATCAGGGAGTCGCCGATGTCGCCGACGCCGAACTGGCCGAGAGTCGTCTTGGACACCCCGTAGACGATCATCATCGCCGCGAGGTACAGGCGCAGCAGCCCGTGGCCCCACCATCCGATGGTCGCGAGCGCTCGATGGGAGCGGCGGGGCGATGCGGCCGTGGGGGCATCCGCCGCGGAGACGACGGCGGGGGTGGGCGCGGGCCCCTCGCCCGCGGCGGATGCGGCGGACGCGGCGGACTCGGGCGGGTCCGACGGAGCGGAGGGCGTCATCGGAGCGGGGGTCTCGGCGCGTGAGGAGTCGCGGTTCTCGGGATCCATGACCACATGTCACCATCGGGCCGTGCCCGCGCGAGTCGGCCGGAGGGCGGTTCGGCGTCAACCGGTCGTCGCATCATCGCGTGCCCCGGATCCGCCGCTCGTCGGATGCGCCGACGAGCGCGTGACGTCGGCAGGGTGCGGGGATCTGCGGCGCCGTGCCACCCGCCGCACCGACTCGCCCACGCCGACCCCTGACCCGCCCTCATGGCGGGGGCGCACAGCAGAAGGGCGGGCCACCGCGCGCGTGCACGATGACCCGCCCTCCCGGTGCGGCGTCCGCCCCCGAGTGCTCAGCCCTGCTGGCCGGGGTGCGCCCACGGCGGCTGCTGGCCGCCCTGGCCGCCGTTCCCCTGCGCCTGCTGCTGCGCGTTCTGCGCGGCGCGCTGGGCGTCGGCCTTGGCCTCCTGGGCCCGCTGAGCGGCTGCCCGACGGGCGGCCTCGGCGCGCTGACGGCGGCTCTCGTCGGCCTCCGCGGAGGCGTCGCCCGCGCCGGCGTCCGAGGCATCCTGCGCGGCCTGCGCCTGGAGCATCGCCGTGCGGATCTCGTCGCCCATCGACCCGACGGTGCCGGGGTTCGAGGGCAGGAACAGCACGTTGGAGCGGCCGTTGCGGGCCACGTCCTGCATGGTGTCGAAGTACTGCGTCATCAGCAGCAGCTGCTCCGCGCTGGACTCGATGCCCACCTTGCGCAGCATCTCGTACTGCTCGGCGATGCCCATGGCGATCGCCTTGCGCTGCGCGGCGACGCCCTCACCCTGCAGGCGCTTGGACTCGGCCTCCGCCTCGGCCTGGGTGACGCGCTTGATCTTGTCGGCCTCGGCGAGGGACTGCGCGGCCACGCGGTCGCGCTGGGCGGCGTTGATCGAGTTCATCGAATCGCGCACGCGCTGGTCGGGAGAGATGTCCTGGACCAGGGTGTTGACGATGTTGAAGCCGAACTCGCGCATGCGCTCGCTCAGCGTGTTCTCGACGCTGCGGGCGATGTCGTCCTTCGATTCGAAGGCCGCGTCGAGCTCGAGGCCCGAGAGCGCCGAGCGCACCGTGTCGAAGACGTAGGACCGGATCTGGTTCTCAGGGTTCGACAGCCGGTAGTAGGCGTCGACGACCTGGTCCTCCTTGATGACGTACTGCACCGCGACCGGCACCGTCACGAACACGTTGTCCTTGGTCTTGGACTCGATGTTGACCTCGAGCTGCTGGATGCGCAGCGAGATCGGCCGGGTCGTGGAATCGACGAACGGCGCCTTGACGTTCAGGCCGGGCGTGGCGACGCGCTTGAACTTCCCGAAGCGCTCGACGATCACGTTCTCCTGCGTGTGCACCGTGAACATGATGCTGGTGCGCAGGCCCCCGAACAGAAGCGCCGCAAGGATGGCCAGGACGACCACCAGGACGACGATCACGATGAGGACGGCGATGGCCCCCTCCATGGGATCCCCTCTCGTTGTGCGTGTGCATCCGGCGCGATCGCGCGGGATGGGACTCAGGTCACGCTACCAGTGGGGAGGGGATCGGCCCAGGTCGCGTCAGGCTCCGTCGACCCCGGCCCCGAGCTCCTCGCGGATGCGGCGCTCGATGCGCGAGGGCGGCACGGGCGGCGCGTAGCGGCGCAGCACCCGGCCCTCGGGCGAGACGAGGAACTTCGTGAAGTTCCAGCTGATGCGGCCGCCGATGAGGCCGCCCTTCTGGGTCTGCAGCCACGAGAACACAGGGTGCGCCTCGGGGCCGTTGACCTTCACCGTCGAGAACATCGGGAAGGTGACGTCGAAGTTCTCGGAGCAGAACACCTCGATCTGCTCGTCCCCCTCGAGCTCCTGGTGGAACTGGTCCGAGGGGAAGCCGAGGACGGAGAAGCCCTGGTGGTGGTGCCTGCGGTGCAGGTCCTCGAGGTCGCGCAGCTGCGGGGTGAACAGGCAGCGAGAGGCCGTGTTCACCACGAGCACGAGCTGTCCGCGGTACCGCTCGAGCGGGACCTCCTCGCCGGTGATCGAGGTGGCGGTGAAGTCGTGCAGGGTGAGGGTGCGCGGGGACGACGCATGGAGGTCGGGCTGTGCCGCCATGGGTGCTCCTCCTCGAGGACGTGGTGGCGTGGTCGCGTGATGGGCGACGGGGCGTGGTGACGTGATGGGGCGATGGGCGTGCGGTGGGCGGGCCGGGGTGGCGTCCGCGGCGAGGAGCGTCGCGTCGGCGCGCGAGGGCCGACGGCGCGTCAGCACCGCGGAGGATGTCGAGAGTGGGGGGCTGCCGACGCGTGCGTCCGCGATCGGGCTACGCCATCGTAACGTGTCCCACTCCACAGAACCTGAGTGCGTCCGGCCGGCGGGACCCCCGGTCGGCCGACGCGCTCAGCCGGGATCGCTCCGCCCGTCTGCGCCGTCCGCCCGCCCGTCCCGTCACGCAGCCCGCGCACCCGCGCACGCGGGGAACCCGCTCACGCGAGGAAGGCGTCGACCTCGTCGCGCGTGGGCGCGGTCGCGGGCCCGCGCCGGGTCACCTTGATCGCCGCGGCGGCGTTCGCGCGGGTCGCCGCGGTCTCCCAGTCCGCACCGAGGGCGCGCTCCGCGAGCAGCACGCCGGTGTGGGTGTCGCCCGCGCCGTTGGTGTCCACGGGGGTCTGCGGGAATCCGGGGAGCGAGGTGCCGCGGCCGTGGTGGAAGACGGTGCAGCCGCGCTCGCCGTCGCGCACGATCACGACGCCTCCCGGCCGGATCCGCCGGTGGAGCGCCTCCGGGGTGTCCTCGAGGCCGTCGCGGTCGGTGAGCGCGAGCGCCTCGTCCGCGTTCGAGGTCCACACGGTCACGAGCCTCAGCACGCGCTCGCGCAGCTCCTCGTCGAAGGAGGCGAAGGGCGCACCGGGGTCCAGCACGACCTCGACGCCGCGTGGGATCTGCTCGAGCCACTCCAGGAGCGGGTCGCGGGTGGGCGCGAAGAAGCTGTAGCCCGAGAGGCACAGCAGATCGCCGGGCTGCGGGTCCAGCCGGGAGAGGGAGGCCGCGGTGATGCGCCGTTCGGCGCCGTAGCCGGTGACGAAGGTGCGCTCGGCGCTCGGCTCGACCAGCACGATGCACTCGGCGGTGTCCTCGTCCGCGATCGGTCCGCTCGCGAGAGCGACCCCGTCGGCCGCGAGGGCCTCGCGCACCAGGTCCCCGTTCGGCCCGGTGCCATGGGCGCCGCCGTGGACGGCCTCGGCCCCGGCGCGGGCGGCCGCGACCAGGATGTTCACGGCGCCGCCGGCGAAACGATGGGCGTCGGCGGCGTTCACGTTGCCACCGCGCGGCGGCAGCGCGGGCACCTCGACGACGAGGTCCACGAGAGCCTGGGCGGTGTGCAGCACGCGGGGCATGGCCCGAGTCTAGGGTGCCGGTCCAGGTGCGGGTCCAGGCGCGGGTCCTCGGGTTCCGGTCTAGGGATGCGGACCCGCGGTGATCTGCCGCCCCCGCGGCGGCGCCGCGAGGCCGACGATCGCCAGCTCGTGGGAGGACGCGATCATGAGCAGGCGGCACATGATCGGCGCGACGAACGCGAGACCCAGCAGGACCAGCAGTACGGAGTCGGTCGCCGTCCCGGGGCCGAGCACCGGCGCGGGCACCAGGCAGAGCAGGCCGAGGACGGGGGTCGTGACGATCCCGCAGGCGCCGAGCAGCGCGAACAGCAGCCGGCGACCTCCGCGCACCACCGCCCCGAGGCGCCCCGTGGTGAGCTCGAGGGAGCGGATCAGCACCAGGATGTCGAGCACCAGCGCCGCGATCGCCAGGAGCGCTGCGAGGACCAGGGCCAGCAGGCTCATGCCGAGCCAGGCGAGGAACACTCCGACCCCGTCGTCGGGATTGCCGGTGGGCTCGCCGGTGAGCTGATCCCCCCAGAGGCCGATGGAGATGGTCGAGGCCAGGGGCACCGCGAGGACGAGGGTGAGCGTGATCCCGACCAGTGCGTCGGCCAGCACGAGCCGACGGGTCCCGACGATCGCGCGCGCCGCCACGGGCGCTGCCGCCCGGAGGGCGGCGGACCGGAGGGGCGGCTGGGGGTCGCTCACGCCTCCAACCTATCCGCCGCGCCGTGCAGGTCCTGTGCATCTGTGGACGGATCCCAGCAGGGTGCAGGACGATGGAGCGCATGGCGTCTGCTTCCTCAATCTCCGAGCCCACACCCACCCGCCGTCGTCGCGGGCCGATCATCGCGGGGATCTCCGCCGTGGTGGTCCTCGCCCTGATCGCCGCCTTCTTCATCGTCCGCGATCGCGCGGGCGACGGGTCGAAGGAGGCGAAGGCGCTGGCCGCAGCCCTCGCGAGCGGTGACTTCAGCGGCGTGACGCTCACGGGCACCGATGCCGCCGGCGCGAAGAAGGAGCGCGAGAAAGCCCTCGGTGATCTCCAGGACGCCACCGGGAAGGCGCCCAGCGTCGACGTCTCGAAGGTCGAGAAGGGGGACGACGGGACGCGCACGGCGACCCTCGACTGGAGCTGGACCCTCCCGCACGACGCCGGGACCTGGGACTACACCACCACCGCGACCCTCACCGAGGACGGGGACACCTGGGCGACGAGCCTGGATCCCTCCGAGCTCGCCCCTGATCTCACGGCCGATGAGACCGTCTCGCTGCGCACCGTCCAGGGGGACCTCGGCTCGATCACCGACCGCGACGGCGACGACCTCTACGGCCCGCGCGAGGTCCGTGTGCTCGGCATCGACAAGACCCAGGTCGACGCCGACCAGCAGCAGGACGCCGCGAAGAAGCTCGCCGATCTCCTCGGCATCGACGCCGACACCTTCGCCGCCTCCGTGAAGAGCGCGGGGGAGAAGGCCTTCGTCCCCGCCCTCACGATCCGCGAGAGCGCCGTGGACGACTACCCGCTCGCCAAGGCGGCCGACGTCCCCGGGTACCACGAGGAGAAGGAGACCCAGCCGCTCGCGGTCACCAAGGACTTCGCGCCGGGTGTCCTCGGCTCCCTGCGCGAGGCCACGAAGGAGGACATCGAAGAGTCCGACGGGAAGATCGTCGAGGGCGACATGGTGGGCAGCGGCGGGGTCGCCGCGGCCGAGCGCGACGCCCTCGTCGGCACCCCGGGCGTCGAGGTCGTCGCGGCGGACGCGAAGACCGGCAAGGAGCGGAAGCTCCATGCGACGGACGCGACCGCCGGCAAGGACGTGCAGACCACCCTCGACACCGACCTGCAGAAGAAGGCCACCGAGGCCATCGCGGACCAGGACTCCGCGAGCGCCGTCGTCGTCATGCAGCCCTCGACCGGTGACGTCCTGGCCTCCGCGCTCGGCCCGACGGGCCAGTCCTACCCGGTGGGCCTCGTGGGCCAGTACGCGCCGGGCTCGACGTTCAAGACCGTGACCGCGCTGTCCCTGCTGCGCGCGGGCGACACCCCCGATACGACCGTCGAGTGCCCCGCGACCGCGAGCGTCGAGGGCCGGTCCTTCAAGAACGCCGACTCGATGGACAAGAGCCTGTTCGGGAAGATGTCCCTGGCCACCGCGATCGCCCACTCCTGCAACACGGCGATGCTGCTGCAGTACGACACGGTCTCCCAGAAGAAGCTGGCCGACGCCGCGACCACCCTGGGCATCGGCCAGGACGCGCCCGAGGGCCTCAGCAGCGCGTTCATGGGGAAGGTCGACCCCGACGACTCGGGCGTCGAGCACGCCGCGGACATGATGGGCCAGGGCCGCGTGCTCACCTCGCCGCTGAGCATGGCGACCGTGCTCTCGAGCATCCAGAACGGCTCGACCGTGCGTCCCCGCATCCTCGCGGACGACGACTCGAAGGCGCCCGATGTCGACAACCCGCTGACGAAGGACGAGACCTCCCAGCTGCAGGACATGCTCCACGGCGTGGTCACCGAGGGCACGCTCAAGAGCACCTTCGGGGATGTGAAGGGCGATCAGATCATCGGCAAGACCGGCACCGCCGAGTGGACCGACGAGAACGGGGACGACAAGCTGCACTCGTGGGTCGTCGTCGCCCAGGGCGATGTGGTCGTGGCGGCCTTCGTCGAGGACGGCGGCTACGGCGCGACCACCGCCGGACCCATCGCCAAGGAGGTCCTGCAGGACGCCCAGAAGCAGGGGTGAGCGCGGGGCCGGCGCCGCTCTCGCGCGGCGTCGGCCCCGCGCCCGCCCGGCCTCGGCCCCGCGCCCGCTCAGACGAGGTCGGCGACGATCGCGGCGAGATTGTCCGGGGCGCCCGCTTCGAGCGTCCGACGGGCCAGGTCCTGGACCGTCCGCTCCGGGGAGGCGCCGGCGAGCAGCGCTTCGCCGAGCGCCTCCGGGGTCAGGACCGCGTGGATCCCGTCGCTCGTGAGCACCAGCCGGTCGCCCGCGGTGAGCGTGCGCGCGATGAGATCGGGCGCCGTGGGAGCGCCGGCAGCGAGCGCGCGGTTCAGCACGGCGCGCCGGGGATCCGCCGCTGCCTCCTCCTCGGTGAGCCGTCCCGCTGCCACCAGCGACGCGACCTGCGTGTGATCCCTGGTCAGCGGCTCGACGTGGCCCTCGCGCACGAGCAGGGCCCGGCCGTCCCCGAGATGGGCGAGCACGAGGCGCTCCCCGTCGAGGACCGCCGCGAGGACGGCCGCGCCGGAGGCGCCGTCGGCCGGGAGCAGATCCGGGAGCGCGGCCCACGCGGACTCGAGCGCGGTGAGGACATCGGAGGCGGGAGGCGTGCCCGCGCCGCCGGCGAGGGCCGTGCGCAGGCTCTCGCCGAGGGCGTCGAGCAGGCGGCCGGAGAGGTCGTCGTCGGCCCCGAAGCCGTCGGCGATCGCGAGCAGGAGACGCTCGCCCGGCAGGTCCTGGACGTGCACGGCGTCCTGCTGCGTCGCGCGCACGCCGCCCTGCTCGAGGACGTGCGCGACGCGGACGGCGGCGGATGCGGTCGCGCTGCGTTCGCCGGCGTGCCCGGGGTGCCCGGTGTGCCCGGTCTGATCAGTGCGCCTGGTGCGTTCGGTGTGGTCGGGGGTCATGGGACTCTCCTCCGTCGGGAGCGTCCGGAGGTCCGTGAGCAGCGAGGCCACCTCGGTGCTGCGGGTGCGGGCGTCGGCCTGCTCCTGCAGCCACCAGGAGCGCAGCTCCTGGCCGGCGGCGTCGGCGGGGAGGTCGCAGATCACGCGGATCCGCTCGAGCCCCATGCCGAGTCCCCGCAGACGGGCGATGAGCAGGGCCCGCCCCACCTGGTCGGCGCCGTAGCGTCGGTACCCGGTGAACGGGTCCACGTGCCGCGGCGGCAGCAGGTCGGAGGCGTCGTACAGGCGCAGCGCCTTCGGGCTGAGCCCGCTGCGGCGGGCCAGTTCCCCGATGCCGAGGATGTCCTCGGGAGCGGTGCGTCCGCGAGCGTCCTGTCCGTCGGTTCCCATCGTGCGGCTCCTCGTCGTGCCGGGCGGTGCGCCCGGGCGTGATGCCCCGGATTCTCCGGTGCGGGGATCTCCCGCACCCCGCACGCTGGTCCCTGCCCCGAGGGGAGGGTCAACGCTCCTGCCCGCGCGCCTCTCCGCGCGCGTCTCCGCGCGCCTCGCCGCGCCGCATCATCCGGCCCACGGTGGAGGCCACCAGACGCGTGGGCAGCACGCGGCGCGTCAGCTGCGCCATCGCGGTGTTCGCCATCCCGGGCACCACGGTCGACGGCGGGTGGCGCCGCGAGAGCGCCTTGAGGGCGGCCTCGACGACCTCGTCGGGCTCCATGCGCGGCAGGCCCGCCGCGGCGGCCTCGCCCGCGACCTCGAAGAACTCGGTCTTCGCGGGGCCGGGGCAGAGGGCGAGCACGCGCAGACCGGCGGAGCGCGACTCCTCCCACAGCGCCTGCGTGAAGTTCAGGACGAAGGCTTTCGAGGCGCCGTAGACGGCGAGGCCGGGGTTCGGCTGGAAGGCGGCGAGGCTCGCGAGGTTCACGAGGATCCCGTTCCCGCTCGCCCGCAGGTCCGGGAGGAAGGTCGTGGTGAGGTCCACGAGCGCGTCGACGTTCAGGCGCACCATCTCGAGGGTGCGCTCCTCGTCGACCCGGTGCAGGGCGCCGGAGTATCCGAAGCCCGCGTTGTTCACGAGCCCGGTGAGGGTGATGCCGCGCTGGGTGAGGTCGCGGCGCAGCGCGGCCGCGGCGCCCTCGCGCGCGAGATCCATGGTCAGCGTCGTGACGGTGACGCCGTGCGCGGAGCCGATCTGCGAGGCGACCTCGGCGAGGCGGTCGGCGCGGCGGGCGACGAGCACGAGGTCGGCGCCGCGGGCGGCCAGCTGGTGGGCGAACTCGACGCCCAGGCCGGAGCTCGCGCCGGTCACCATGACGGTCGCGTTCTCGAGGTGCAGCGGGCGCATGGGCCGGTCCTTTCGGTGGACGGGGCGGGGGAGGGGATGCGGTGCAGGGGCCGACGGGCCCGGCGGTCAGAGCAGTCCGAGCCGTTCGAGGGCGAGGGC
Source organism: Brachybacterium sp. ACRRE (assembly GCF_022346485.1). NCBI lineage: Bacteria > Bacillati > Actinomycetota > Actinomycetes > Micrococcales > Dermabacteraceae > Brachybacterium > Brachybacterium sp. ACRRE. Next base: position 31,843 of record NZ_JAKRMO010000046.1, read on the forward strand.
GAAGCCGTTCTCGCTCGGGGGCGGGACCACGAGGTCGGCGTGCTCGAGCAGGGCCGAGGCTCCGCCGTCGATCGCGACCGCGGTGCCGGCGGCCTCGAGCATGCCCAGGTCGTTCATGCCGTCGCCCACGGCGATCGCGGCGGAGACGTCGGCCCCCAGGTGCGCGAGGATCAGCCGCATGCCGTCGGCCTTGTCGACGTCGACCAGCTGGAGCTCCCCGGCGTGGGAATCGTCGGTCGCCACGGAGTTCGGCAGCGGCCGCAGGGCGGGTCCGATCTCCCGCGCGAGCACCTCCATCGGCACCGGGCTGCCCCACACGGAGATCTTCGCGAAGCGGTGGGCGGTGAGGTGCTCCGGGGTCTGCACGGAGGCGAGGACCTCGCGCGCGTTGCGCTCGGCGCGGCCGCCGTCGGAGAGCCGCGCCCGCATCACCTCCGCGGTGTGCGGGGTCGTGAAGATCGCGTCGGAGGCCTCGAGGGCGAAGCCGACGCCGTGGCCCAGCAGCACCTCGGCCGCGCGCCGACCGACGTCCTCGGGCACCAGGTGGTCGCACAGGCGCTCGCCGCCGATCTCGACGACCGCTCCGGCGCCCGTGATCGCGCCGTCGAAGAGCTCGCGCACCGCGCGCGGCACCATGCAGATCGCACGCCCCGTGCTCAGCAGCACCGTGTGCCCGTTCGCGCGGGCCCGGCGGGTCGCCTCGATGTGGGACTCGGGCACCACGCCGTGGTCGGCGAAGGTGCCGTCGAAGTCGGTGAGGACGATCCGCGGGGAGGCGGCAGCGGGCATGGGGGACTCCTCCACGGATTCGGGATGCGGCGCGAGAGCGCCGATCAGCACGGTAGCAAGAGGCGGGCGTGCCTGCCGGGGCACCACCGCGCGCCGGGCTCGGCCTCACTCGCCTGACCCGACCGCGCTCGCCCGGCCCGACCGCGCTCGCTCGGGCGGCCGCGCGCTCAGAGCGCGGCGGCGGTCTCGACGGCCTGGCGGATGGCGCGCTCGGCGTCGAGCTCGGCGGCGACGTCGGCCCCGCCGATGACGTGCACGCGCGGCGCGTCCTCGCCCTGCAGGGCGAGCAGCTCGTCGGCGAGGGTGCGCTCGGAGACCTGGCCCGCGCAGATCACGACGGTGTCCACGGCGATCACTCGCTCGCGGGGCCCCGGCTCCTGCCCTTCGGGCCGGTTCTCGGGCTGGTTCTCAGGCCGTCCCTCGGGCTGTCCGTCGGTGACGTGCAGGCCGGCGGCGTCGATGCTGCGGTAGGCGACGCCGCGGTGCTCGATGATCCCGGCGTGGCGCAGCTCGGCGCGGTGCACCCAGCCGGTCGTGCGTCCCAGGCCCTTCCCGATCTTCGAGCTCTTGCGCTGCAGCAGGTGCACCTCGCGGGGGCGGGCCGGTGCGGCGCAGGGACGGGTCGCGACGGCGGCGGAGGCCTCCGCCCCGGGGCGATCCGCGACGGCGAGGGCCGACGGGGCCCGCCCTGCGGACATGGAGGACGGCGTCGATGCGGCCGACGGGGCGAGGCCGCCGCGGAACGCGGCCGGGTCGGCCATGCCCCAGCGCTCGCGCCAGGCAGGCGGGTCCTCGGTGAGGGACGGCTCGGGGGCGGTGAGGAACTCGGCCACGTCCACGCCGATGCCGCCGGCGCCGATGATGGCGACGCGCTCGCCGACCGCCGCGAGGGCCTCGTGGCGGGGCATCGCCAGCAGTTGGGCGTAGCTCAGCACCTGGGGCTCCTCGGCCTCGGCCCCGGCCCCGCTCGTCGTCCGTCCGGCCGTCACGTCCCGCGCCGGTCGTCCGGCCGTCGTCCCGAATCCGGGGAGGTCCAGCACGCGCGGACGCACGCCGGTCGCGATGATCACGTCGTCGAAGCCGCGCAGGGTCTCCGCGTCGGGCCGCGTCTCGAGCCGGACGTCCACGCCCTCGGCGGCGAGCCGCGACTGCCAGGAGCGCAGCGCCTCGGCGTACGCCTCCTTGCCGGGGATGCGCGAGGCGAACAGGAACTGGCCCCCGAGCTGCGAGGACGCCTCGAACAGGGTGACCACGTGGCCGCGCTCCGCCGCGGCGACGGCGGCCTCGAGTCCCGCCGGCCCGCCGCCGACGACAGCCACCCTCCGCCGGCGCGGCACCGGGACGGGCAGCAGCGTCAGCTCGGTCTCGCGGGCGGCGCGCGGGTTCACCAGGCAGCTCGCGCGCTCGCCGGAGAACACCTTGTCCAGGCACGCCTGGTTGCAGGAGATGCACGAGACGACCTCGCGCTCGCGGTCGCTCGCGAGCTTCGCGGGCAGCTGCGGATCGGCGAGGAGCTGGCGCGCCATGGAGACGAGGTCGGCGGAGCCATCGGCGATCACGGACTCGGCGAGGTGCGGGTCGTGCAGACGGTTCGAGGCGACCACGGGAACGTCGACGCTCTCGCGGAGCCGCCGGCTGACCTCGACGAACGCGCCCGACGGCACGGACGTCGCGATCGTGGGGACGCGGGCCTCGTGCCAGCCGATCCCGGTGGAGAGCACGTCCACGCCGATCGCCTCGAGCGCGTGGGCGAGCGCGAGCGTCTCCTCCCAGTCCTGGCCCTCGGGCACGAGGTCGAGCAGCGAGATGCGGTAGGTGAGCAGGGCGCGCGGACCGATCGCCTCGCGCACGGCCGTCGCGACGGCCAGCGGCACCGCGCGGCGGTCCTCGGCCGTGCGCCCGAAGCGGTCCCGACGGCGGTTGGTGCGCGGGGCGAGGAACTGGTTGAGCAGGTATCCCTCGGAGCCCATGATCTCGACGCCGTCGTACCCGGCCTCGACGCCCGCCCGCGCGGCCCGCGCGAAGTCGGCGATCGTGCGGCGCACCCCGGCGCGGGTGAGGCCGCGCGCGCGGAAGGGGGTGATCGGGGACTTCCCGGCCGACGGGGCCGCCGCGAGCGGGTGGAAGGAGTACCGGCCCGCGTGCAGGAGCTGCAGGACGATGCGTCCGCCCGCCTCGTGGACGTCCCGGGTGACCAGGCGGTGCGCGTCCATCCGGCGCGGCCGGACCTGCGCTCCGTGCGGGGTGAGGCGCCCGCTGAGGTTCGGCGAGTACCCGCCGGTGACGATCAGCCCCACGCCGCCGCGGGCGCGCTCGGCGAGGTGCGCGGCGAGCTTCGGGGCGTCGTCCGCCTCGTCCTCGAGGCCGACGTGCATCGACCCCATGACCAGCCGGTTCGGCACGGTGAACGGGCCCAGATCCAGGGGCGAGAGCAGATGCGGGAAGGAGCCCTGGGCGAGCTCGGGCATGGGGACCTCCGGTGGTCCGACGTGGGGGCGGCACGTGATGACGTCTGGACGACGACGTCAGGCGTCAGGACAGGCTACCTGCGGCGAGTGCATCGGGAGGCGAGTGGTCAGGTGCCTCCGTGTCGTCCACAGGCTGATGGTGAGGAGCCGTGGCGATATCGCCACGGCTCCTCACCATCAGCCCTCCCGTGACACGCCGGTCTGCGCCGTTCCACCATCAGGGTCCGTCCCGCTCTGCCCCCTGT